>SKYX01000328.1 GCA_007127655.1 Desulfonatronum sp. | reverse complement strand
GCACCCGGACGTGGGAGGCCGTGCCGGAGCGGCCGGAGAGGACTCGGACCTTGAAGTCCACGAGGCGCATTTCCTTGAGGTTGGGGTAGAAGCGTTCCAGGGCCTTGCGCAGGGCGTGGTCCAGGGCGTTGACCGGACCTTGCCCGGCCGCGGCGGTGTGTTCCACCACCCCGCCGACCTTGAGCATCACCGTGGCTTCGGCCCAGGGCTGGGCCTGGTCCTCGTGGCGGGCGTCGATGACCCGGAAGCTGAGCAGGCTGAAGTAGCGGCGCATCCGGCCCAGGGTCTGGTTCAGGAGCAGCTCAAAGGAGGCCTCGGCCGCGGCATATTCGTAGCCGGTGCTTTCCCGTTGCTTGATCTCGGCCAGCAACTCGGAGACGAAGGGGTCGTCCTTTTCGAGGTGAAAGCCGAACTGTTTGGCTTTGAACAGGATGTTGCTGCGCCCGGCCAGGTCCGAGAGCAGGATGCGTTGCTTGTTGCCCACCAGTTCCGGCTGGATGTGCTCGTAGGTTATGGGGTTGCGGGTCACCGCGCTGACATGGATGCCGCCTTTATGGGCAAAGGCGGAATTGCCCACGAAGGGCTGGCGCAAAAAAGGCTTCAGGTTGGCCACTTCGGAGACGAAATGGGCCGTGGCCGTGAGTTGGGCCAAGTGCCCTTCGGGCAGGCAAACGCAGCCCATCTTCAGCTCCAGGTTGGGAATCACGGAACAGAGGTTGGCATTGCCGCAGCGTTCCCCGTAGCCGTTGATGGTTCCCTGGACCTGAACCGCGCCATTGCTCACGGCGATCAGTGAGCTGGCCACGGCGGTTTCGGAATCGTTGTGGGTATGGATGCCCAGTTTGACTCCGGGCAGGGCCTCTTGGACCCGGGTCACGATTTCTCCGATTTCCTGGGGCAGACAGCCGCCGTTGGTGTCGCAGAGCACCAGGACGTCCGCCCCGGCCTCCCAGGCCTTGCGCAGGCACTGCAGAGCGTATTCGGGCTGGGCCTTGAAGCCGTCGAAGAAGTGTTCGGCGTCGAAAAACAGCTCCTTGACCTCCGGGCGGACATGAGCCAGCGAGCCAGCGATGATTTCCAGGTTGTGCTCCAGGGTGGTGCGCAGGGCCTCCTGGACGTGGATGTCCCAGGTCTTGCCGAACAGGGTGACCACCTCGGTCCGCGCCTGGAGCACGGCCTTCAGGTTGGGGTCGTTGTCCGGTGAGCCTTTGGGGTTGTGGGTACTGCCGAAACAGGCCACCCGGGCGATTTTCAGGTGGTAATTCTTGATGTCCTTGAAAAAATGCAGGTCCGTAGGGTTGGACACAGGCCATCCGCCCTCGATGTAGGCGATGCCCAATTCGTCCAGTTTCCGGGCGATGCGGATCTTGTCCTCGGTGGAGAGATGCAGGTCCTCGGACTGGGCCCCGTCGCGCAGGGTGGTATCGTAGATGCTGATGGAGGTCATGTCTGCTCACAGTGCGTTGGCGTTGTCGGCTTGTCCAGGCCAAAGGCTTCGTGCAGGGTGCGCACGGCCAGCTCGGTGTATTTTTCGTCCAGCAGGATGGAAATCTTGATTTCCGAGGTGCTGATCATCAAAATGTTGATGCCTTCGTTCTTCAAGGCCGTGAAGGCCATGGCCGCCACGCCGGAGTGGTTGCGCATGCCCACGCCGATGATGGAGACCTTGCTGACATGGGCGTCGGAGACCACGGCCGGGGCCCCGATTTCGGTCTTCATGCGCTCCAGGATGCGGATGGTTCCGTCCAGGTCGCCCCGGGGCACGGTGAAGGTCATGTCCGTGCGGCCTTCCCGGCTGGGGTTCTGGACGATCATGTCCACGACGATGTCCGCGTCGGAAATGGGCACGAAGATCGTCGCCGCCACGCCCGGTTCGTCGTACACGTCCATCAGGGTGACCCTGGCCTGATCCTTGTCGTAGGCGATGCTGGACACCAGCGCTTCTTCCATGCCTTCCTCCTCTTTGGTGACAATGGTTCCCGGTTCGTCGGAAAACGTGGAGCGGACATGCACCGGGACCTGGTATTTTTTGGCGAATTGAACGGACCGGATCTGGAGCACCTTGGCCCCCATGCTGGCCATCTCCAGCATCTCGTCATAGGTGATCCGGTTGATTTTGCGGGCCTTGGGGCAGATGTTCGGGTCCGTGGTGTACACGCCGTCCACGTCCGTGAAGATTTCACACAGATCAGCATGCAGCGCGGCGGCCATGGCCACGGCCGAGGTGTCCGAGCCTCCACGGCCCAAGGTGGTGATGCGTTGGCGGATGTCACAGCCCTGGAAGCCCGCGACCACCAGGACGTCGTGCTTTTCCAGCAGTTCCATGATCCGTTCGGAGTTGATCCCCAGAATCCTGGCCCGCCCGGCGGAGCAGTCGGTCAGGATCTCGGCCTGATGGCCAAGCACGGAACGGGCCCGGATGCCGTGATCCTTGAGCAGCATGGCGAAAAGAGCCACGGAAACCTGCTCCCCGGTGGCCACCAGGGCGTCCATTTCCCAGGGATCAGGCCGGGTGCTCCACTGTCTGGCCATGCCCAGCAGACGGTTGGTTTCCCCGGCCATGGCCGAGAGGACCACGACCAGTTTGGCCCCCTGGTCCAGGACTTTCTGGTTTTTGGCCATGACCTGGCGCATGCACTCCAGGTTGGCCACGGACGTGCCGCCGAACTTCTGAACTACGATCCGCATTTCGGATCTCCTCCTTGCTGGGCATCTTGAAAAATAGAGTGCGCGGAAAGCTGATCCCGCAACCGCCGAAGCACCGCCTCGGCCATGGCTCCATGGGCCTGGACCGCGGCTTCGCGACCGCCGGGAACCACGCTGAACCGGACGGCCAGATGATCCCCGGGCAGGTCTCCGGATCGGCAATACGCGGCCCATTCCGCGATGATCAGCCGGGCCGGTTCGTGCAGGGCGCAGAATAGTTCGTCGTCCAGTCCCCGGTCTTGCAGCCTATAAAAATCGAAATGATACGTTTCCGGTTCAGTGGGGTAGACGTTCAGGTAATTGAAGCTGGGGCTGGCCACCTCGGCCTCGTCGCCGCCGGGCAGGGCCTGAACCGCGCCCCGGGTAAACGTAGTCTTCCCGGCACCCAAACCGCCGTCCAGCAATAGCGCCGGATATGCGTCCAAGGCGCGCATGACGTCGATGATGCGGGCGCCCAGGGCCATGGTGGCGTTGTGGCTTTTGAGGTGGAGATGAAGCGGTGCTGACGGTGAAGGCATGAGGAGGAGAGCCTCGACGTGAGGCGGGCGATTCGGTTGGTTTCGTGTTTGCTGATTTATTCCCCGGAACTCGCCAAAAGACGAAGAATATCCTTCTTGCCGACAACACCGACCAGCTTTCCCTCTTCCAGCACCGGGATGGTGTGATATTTCTTTTCGGCCATCAGGTCGGCCAGTTTGTTGACCGGCGTATCCGGGGAGACGCTGATTGGATCCGGGGTCATGGCCTGGCTGACCTTGGTGGCGGCCATCTTGTCCACGGCTCGTTGGAGCTGGCTCAGGGATGTCAGGGCCACGAAGCCGCCCAGCAGGGTGAAGAAGGAGGGCAGGGGGAATTCGCGTTGCTGGACCACGAGGTCGCTCTGGCAGAGCACGCCCACCAGCTTGCCGTCTTCATCCAGCACGGGTAGCCCGTTGAAGTCCTTTTCCAGCAGAATTTTGGCCGCCGCGTTGACGTCCGTATCCGGGGTTACGGTGACCACGTCCCGGGTCATGATATCCTTGGCTGTCCGCATCCTGTGCGCCTCCTCTGTTAGTTCCGCGTCGTTTCGTCCACCACATGTGGCAGCATGTCCGCGATTTCCCGGGCCAGATTGCCCCGCCGGGGAAAGCGCTTCCTCAACTCCGTTCCCGCCAAGCCATGCCAGTACACGGCCGCGTTGGCGGCCGACAGCGGGTCGAGGCCCGCGGCCAGCAGGGCGCCCAGGACGCCGCAGAGCACGTCGCCGGAACCTCCCACCGCCAAGTTTGGGCAGGCAAACGGAGATACATACACGGCCCCTTCGCGGGAAGCAATGACCGTCCCGGCCCCTTTGAGCACCAGGACGACGTTCCATTTCCGGGCGTACTCCCGGGCCGTTTCGATACGGCTTGCCTGGACCTGGTCGATGGTCAGTCCGGTTAGCATCGCCATTTCTCCCGGATGCGGAGTGAGGATGGCGTTCGGCGGCAATTGGTCGAAAAGGTCCGGATTTTGGGCCAAGGCGCACAAAAAGTCTGCATCGCCTATCAGCGGGGGCAGATTCATGGCCAGAAGGGATCGGCAAAAGGCGGCCGCGTCCGGGGAACGGCCAAGTCCGGGGCCGAGTATCAGCGCGTCGAAGCGCTCCAGAGCACCGGAAACGTCGTCGAGGCAGTCCCGGCTCCAGGAGGTTCCGTGTCCCAGGGGCAGGAGCATCACTTCGGGCCATCCGGCTTTGATTTCTCTCGCCAGCTTGGCCGGACAGGCCACGGAGGCCAGTCCGGCTCCGCAGCGCAAGGCGGACAGGGCCGAGAGCAGGGGCGCTCCGGTCAGCCCTGGTGAGCCGCCGACCACCAGCACATGGCCGGCCGTGCCTTTATGCAGCAGGTCGTTCGATTGAGGAAGGAGATCCAAAACGCCGCTCTCCAGCAGAAATTGTCCCGGCGGCTGGGCCTGTTTGACCCGAAACGGAATCCCGATGGGGCGGGCGTGTTCCCGGCCCACATACGAAGCGGCTTCCGGCAGGGCCGGGCCGAGTTTGGTCGCCTCGAAGCTGACCGTGGCCGAAGCCCGGACGGCAATGGGCGAAGGGCGTCCGGTCAGCCCGTTCAAGCCCGTGGGGATGTCCAGGGACAGGACGAAGACCTCTTTGGGCAGGCGGTTGATGTATTCGATCCATTGCCGATAGTCCGGTCGAAGTTCGCCCTGGAATCCGGTGCCCAGCAAGCCGTCCACCAGAACGTCCGGCTGTCGCAGGTGGTC
>SKYX01000270.1 GCA_007127655.1 Desulfonatronum sp. | reverse complement strand
GCAACACGGCTAGCTTCAGCAAGGGGAGCCGCCAGCCCTCCAAAGCGGCAAGGATCGGCTCCTCAAGCTCGCCGAATACGGCCTTGAGTTCCGCGAGCAGGACTTCGCAGTGATCCACCGCGGCCAGGGAGTGCTCGAACACGTCCAGATGGTGGAAATGGTTCTGACCGCAGCCTCGCATGTCCCGCACCTCTGGAAACAGGACGGCCAACACCCCGGCCTCTTCCATTTCCGCCAACAGCCGTCCGCCTCCCGGACTTTCCAGAATCAATTGCAGCTCGGACCTGATCCGTTCCCCGGAAATTTTGGCAAGGGCGTGGGCTTGACGGGCCATGTCGTCCAGCGTGGTCGGCTCGATAGTCCAGCCCAGTTGCGCGCGCAGTCGGAATCCGCGCAGGATGCGCAGCGGGTCATCGGCCATGGTCCGCGGCCCGGTGCGGCGAAGCAGGCCCTGGAGAGCATCCTGGCGACCCGTATGCGGATCCAGCAGTTCCCGTTGCCAAGGGGCGCTTATGTGGGAGACGTTGCTCCCGGTGGAGGTCAGAGCGTCCGGGAGCAGACCCAGGGGCAGGGCCATGGCGTTGACCGTGAAATCCCGGCGGGCCAGGTCTTCGAGGATGTCCCGGCCATGGATTTCCGTGATGTCCAGGAACGCAAGAACGGCCTGAGGGCTGAGGTGTTGGCCGGGCTGCTGCCCGGGGTGGTTCGGGTCACGCAAGACCACCCGAAAGCTGGGAGGATTATGATCCCGCCCCAGGGGCACAAAGCAGGCACCCAGGGCCTTGGCCAACCCGAGGGCAACGGTTTCAGCGTCGCGGCAGGCCAAGTCTATGTCCTTCAGAGGACGGCCCAGCAACAGATCCCGGACCCCGCCGCCCACAAGAAAAACTCCGTCAGCTGGCAACGAGGCACGTTGCAAGCCGCTCAGGAGGCGTTGGAACCACGGCGGGTGGGAGAAGAAGGATTCGGTGTGGGACATGGCGGCGTTACCGCTACCATGTCCCGGAATGGGCGGTAAAGCTGAAACCCGACTTCCCGTTGTCTAGAGCTTCTGGCAACTGTGTTTGATGTTCTCACCCTTGTCGATGAAAATGACGTTCTCCGAGATGTTTACGGCCAGGTCGGCCACACGTTCGAAGCAGTGGGAGGCCAACATGGCATGCACCGAGCTTTCCGCGGAAGGGGTGTCGTTGATCATGTGATCGATGAGTTTGCGCAGGATCAGCACGTCCAATTCGTCCACTTCTTCATCCGAAACGCAGACATAGCGCGCCATTTTTTCATCATGGCCGCGAAAGGCTTTGATGGCGCTCTTGTACATGTCCAGGCTGACCTCGGCGATGCGGTGGAGCATTTCCGCGCTGGGCAGGGGCGGGCGGTTGGTCAGGAGGATGGCCCGTTCCGCGATGTTCACGGCCTGATCGCCGACCCGTTCGACGTTTCTGGCGATCCAGTTCCCACCGATGATGAAGCGCAGGTCCCTGGCCACGGGCTGGGAAAGGGCAAGCATCTGGAGCGCCATTTCGTTGATTTGGCACTCCATTTGGTTGATTTTCTTGTCCTCGTCGATCACTTCCTCGGCAATTTCAATATCACGCTCGGTGAGCGCCTTGATGGCTTTTTCCAGGCTTTCCTGGGTCGCGGCGGCCATGGCCAGAATGTGGTCGTGCATTCGTTGCAGTTCTTGATGGAAAGGGAGTCGGGTTTGCATAGCTGTGGTCTCCGGGGATAGCTGGGGCTCGTCGTGGTTCAGCGCTGGCAGCCGGCCTTGATGTTGACGCCCTGGGTGATAAAAATTACGGATTCGGCGATGTTCGTGGACAGGTCGGCGATGCGTTCCAGGGATCGGGCGATGAAGATGGAGTGGACGCAGCGTTCGATGGCCGGGGCTTCGTGGACCATGTAGTCGATCAGGGCCTTGATGGCTTTGACGCCGTTGGTGGAGGCCTTTTCGTTCATCCGACATATTTCCAGGGCCAGATCGGGATTGTCGTTCAGGTAGGCGGAAATGGCTCCGGAAAGCATTTCCATGGCCGTGCGGCTGAGGTTTTCCATGGCTGGAAAATAGGGCAGGGGAGGGCGACTGCTCAAAAAGAGCGACCGTCTGGCAATGTTGTAGGATTCGTCCCCGACCCGTTCCAGGTCGAGCCCGATGTTCAAGGTTCCGACGATGTATCGCAGGTCTTTGGCCATGGGGTGGTCCAGGGCCAGCAACCTCAGGGCGCTCTGATCCACTTCCAATTCCAGCAGGTTGATCTGTTCGTCCCCGGCCATGATTTCCTTGGCCAAGCCGGTGTCGCGTTCGAAATACCCGCGTTGGGCCTTTTCCAGGGCCTTTTCGCAAAGGGCCGCCATGTTCGTGGCTGAAGTTTTGAGTTCATCAAGGCGCTTGAGAAAAAAACTGGTCATGAATGTCTCCGAAATACGGTTTATCGCTGAAAACGGTAGCCAACCCCGCGAATGGTTTCCACCCATTCGGCGTAGGGACCGATTTTTTGCCGCAGTCGGCGGATGTGGGTGTCCACGGTTCTGGAATAGCCGCTGAACTGGTAGCCCCAGACATTGTTCAGAAGCTGATCGCGGTTGAGCACCTTGCCTTCGTTGTGGATCAACTCCGTGAGCAGTTTGAACTCCGTGGCGGTGAGATCCGTGCCCTTGCCGTCCACGTAAACGCGGTGCCCATCTTCCTCGATGCGCAAGCCCTCGCGTTCCCAAAGCCCCTCGTTCGGTGCGGCGTCGTGTCTGCCTCGCCGCAGCACGGCTTTGACCCTCAGGACGAGCTCCCTGGGGCTGAACGGCTTGGTGACGTAATCATCGGCCCCCAGTTCCAGCCCCACGACTTTGTCCACTTCTTCGCCCTTGGCCGTGAGCATGATCACGGCCACCTCGCTGGTGGCTGGGTCCCGCTTCAGTTCTCGGCAGACCTCGAAGCCGTCCAGGCCGGGCAGCATCAGGTCGAGCAAAACCAGGTCCGGCTGGTGGTGGCGGACCATTTGCAAGGCCTCCATGCCGCTGGAAGAGGAGAAAACCTCATATCCCGCGGATCGGAGATGGTATTCCAACAGGTTGAGGATATCCGCTTCATCTTCGACAATGAGGATTTTTTCCTGGCTCATGCGCTTGGTCCTTGGCTTGGCTTCGGGCGACGGTGAATGAGAGATTCTAACGGGCCTCGGTGACGAGAGTGTTGAGGTTTTGTTACAATTGGGTGAAGTGCGCAATCATACCTGACTTTATATCTGACGGGTTCGGAGAAAGCAGTCAACTGGCAATCCATTATCCGTGATTTGCTCACGAAGGGCAAAACCATGAGAAATTGTTGCGAAATGCTCCTGCGGGAGGTAGTGCTACATCAGCAGGTTGCCTTGGGTTTCTGTTTGAAATCCTCTGCTCCGGAGCTGAAGAGGGCTACTCGGGATTGTCGCTCGCGCAACCCAAATAGACTCATCCGGCATAACGGTGAACATGACTGGAGGGCAGACATCGTGAAACATCTTTTTTTTCTTGCCGCCTTGGCAATGATGCTCCTGGCGGGGGCCACGGTTGGCGCGGCGGACGGTCTTTCTCCGGAGGAGGAATCCTATTTGCGCGGCATCAGTCAAGATTACTTCAAGATCACCAGCTCGATCTTCATCTCTTTCACTTCACAAACCGGCGTCACCCAGGGAGGGTTTGTTTTCGACGGTGAAGCCGGGGATGATTTCAAGATGGATGTGGTCAAGGTGCCGCTACGATATTATTTTTCGCCACCGGAAAGTCGTATCCGACCGTTTCTGAAACTGTCCTACGGCCACGCGCGAACGTCCATTTTCTATCAATCGTCGGACTTTTACCCTGAAGATCGGGACGTCAAGGATCGTGATCGCAGCCGAACCCACAGCATCAGTCTGACTCCGGGTGTGAAATGGGAATACATGCCGGGTTTTTTCATCGAGCCCACCGTCGGTTTCGCGTACAGTCACATCGAATACAAATTCGACTACAATACCCGTTTCATGCAGGAACTGTTAGCGCATTACCCCTCTTTGGACCGCGACCTTTTCAACACGACCGTTGATCTGTACTCCATTAGCCCCGGTCTCCGCCACGAGATTGAATACCCTCTAGGCCCGGGGATTTTGGGTTTTGATCTGCAATACGCCTACTTGTACTCCAAGCCCTGGAGATCAAAGAGCAGGTTCACCGACTATACCGTCCATGGCGGTTTTCTGGGAGCCTCTCTCGATTACGAGCTCCCCACCGGCCTGACCCTCTGGGACAAGGATGTAGCGGTCAAACCGTTTCTGGCTCGGACGGACCTGTTCGGAGACTTCAAAGAGGGGATGGAGATGCACCACTTTTACGAATTCGGCCTGGGGTTCATTCTCGACGTGGGCGACTTCGGCAATCTGTTCTCCCGCATATCCCTGGGCGGGTCGTACATCACCGGAGAGGGGATGCGCGGCTGGAAGTTCGGATTCAATTTTATCTGATCCAGCGGGCTTGCTGATCCTGGGTGGTTGGGACGAATCCGCCGCTACGCGCTCGGTTGCTCATGGGGTGGACTTTTGCTATTCTTACCGACTTTTAGTTTGTTCAATCTTACGGCACGTCAAGGAGATGATTATGGCCCGCAAACCCGCTGTTGAGCCGCAGGACGCCCGCCGGGAGGCGTTGCAGACCGCGCTGACGACGATCGAACGCAAATACGGCCAAGGTTCGGTGATGCGCCTGTCCGACGACGCGCATCAGGCCATCGAGGCTATTCCCTCCGGCTCCATCGGTCTGGATCTGGCCCTGGGCATCGGCGGAATCCCCCGCGGTCGGGTGACCGAAATTTACGGACCGGAGTCCTCGGGCAAGACCACCCTGGCCCTGCACATGATCGCCGAGGCCCAGAAGCTGGGCGGGGTGTGCGCGTTCATCGACGCGGAGCACGCCCTGGACGTGACCTATGCCCGGCGGTTGGGGG
>SKYX01000044.1 GCA_007127655.1 Desulfonatronum sp. | reverse complement strand
GGGTGGCCAGGCTGTACGCGGCCCAGCGCGAAGAACTGGGCCTGCCCATGCTCAAGCCCGCGGGCCAGCCCGGTTCACGGCCAGAGATTCAGCCCGATACATCCGGAGGTGCGTCATGAGCAGCGCGCCGTTTATTCTGGAACTGGGGACCGAGGAAATGCCGGCCGGCTTTCTTGCGCCTCTGGAACGGCAATTGGCCGAGGGGGTGAGCCAATCCCTGGAGACGGCACGGATTCAGGCCGCTCCGGTGCGGACCGCTTCCACGCCCAGGCGGTTGACCGTGTTCTGCCCGAGTATGGACCAGCATCAGCAGATGGTGGAGGAATTATTCATCGGCCCCCCCTGGAAGGCTGCTTTTAGCCCGGACGGCCAGCCTTTGAAGCCGGCCCTGGGATTTGCCTCGGGACATGGGGTGGAGCCTTCCCAGTTGTTCGCCCACGACACTCCCAAAGGGGCCTACGCCGCGGTGCGCAAGCAGGTGGGCGGCGGTCGAAGCGCGGACATTCTGCCTGGGCTGTTGGCCGAAATCATCGCTGGTTTGAGCTTTCCCAAAAAGATGCGCTGGGCCGATGGGGACACGGCTTTCGGTCGGCCGTTGCGCTGGATTCTCTGTCTTCTGGGAGCGGACGTGGTGGGTGTCCGATACGCCGGCGTCGTCGCGGACCGCATGACCTTCGGGCACCGGGTCATGGGCCACGGTCCCTGGAACGTCCGGGAGGCTGGGGAGTTTTTTTCGATCCTGGCGGAGCAGGGGCACGTTGTCGTTGAAAGCGCCGTTCGCCGGGAGACCGTCATTACGCAGGGTGACGAGTTGGCCGCCGGGCGCGGGGCGCGTATCGTCTGGAAGGATCGACTACTTGATGAAGTGACCCAACTCGTGGAGTATCCGGTGGCCGTGCTGGCCGACTTTGATCCCTCCTACCTGGAACTGCCCCGCGAGGTCTTGCTGACCAGCATGGAGCAGCACCAGAAGAGCTTCGGCGTGGAAGACGAGTCCGGAAACCTGCTGCCCAACTTTCTGACCGTGATCAACCTGCGGCCCAGGGACGAGCGGTTGGTGCGCAAGGGCTGGGAGCGGGTGCTGCGGGCTCGGTTGGAGGACGCCCGATTCTTTTTTCACGCCGACTGCCGGACTTCCTCCGCGACATGGCTGAACATGCTGGAGAGCGTCGTCTTTTTGGCGCCGTTGGGCAGCATGGGCGACAAATGTCGGCGGTTGGAGCGTTTGGCCGGGCTCCTGGCCGAGATGTTTCTGCCCGAAAGCCGAGAGCAGGCCGCTCGGGCCGGTCTTTTGGCTAAAATGGATCTGGTCTCGGAGATGGTCAAAGAATTCGCCGAATTGCAGGGGACCATGGGCGGGATCTACGCCCGTCGACAGGGAGAGGCGGAATTGGTGGCCAAGGCCGTGACCGAGCAGTATCTGCCCGCTGGTCCGGACAGCCCCGTTCCGAGCACCCGCCTGGGCGCACTGCTGTCCATGGCGGACAAGGTCGACACCCTCACGGGGTGCTTCGGCCTGGACATGACTCCTACCGGGGCCAACGATCCCTACGCCTTGCGCCGGGCCGCCCTGGGGATCTGCCGGATCATCATGGAACAGGGGTTGCGCCTGGATCTGGAGAAGCTGCTGCAAGTCGCCCAGGAAGCCTATGGCCCGATTTCGTGGAAAGTCGAACCCGATGCGAGCAGGGCCAAGCTGATGGACTTTTTCGGCCAGCGCCTGAAAGCGTATTTTCAAGGTCAGGGCTACCCCACACGGATCGTGGACGCCGCTGTTGGGGCCGGATTTGCGGATGTCTGGGCCCTGCGGGCCAGGGTCGAGGCGTTGTTGCGCTTCAGCACTGAGCCGGAGTTCACAGCCTCGGTGCAGACCTTCAAGAGAGCCGCAAACATCATCCGGAAGCAGGCAGCGGAAAATGTCGACGGCTCGAGTCTCAGCGGCGTCTGCGACGAAGCCTTGCTCGTTGAGCCTCAGGAGAAGGCTCTGGCCGAAGCCTGGCGGGCCATCGCCCCACGCTGGGAGGAGATGTCGACCCAGGATCGGTACGCGGACATGCTGGCCTTGCTCTTGGAGATCAAGCCCTTGGTGGACGGCCTGTTCGACCATGTCATGGTCATGTGTCCGGAGCAGGAACTGCGGACCAATCGCCTGAACCTGCTCAAGTCCCTCGTGAATCGGTTTGACGTGCTGGCCGACTTCCCGGCCTTGCAGGTATAGCGTCTGCAACTGCTGCCTTGCGAACTGGGCAGGTTTTTTTGGGGCTTGCGAATCAATTCCTTGACAATCTCACGACCTTTTGTGTACGGATTCTCTTTTTTGCAATAGAGACAACCGGAAAGGCACACCGTGCCACCCATATTCAATTTTATCGATTCTTTTTTTGAGGAGGAAAGACATTGGCTAATCATGCATCGGCACTCAAGCGACACCGGCAGAGCCTGAAGGCTCAGGCCCGAAACAAGGCGACCAAGACCCGGATCAAGAACGCCCTGAAGGCGGTTCGCCAGGCCGTGGAACAAAAGGATTTGGAACAAGCCCAGGCCCAATTGACGCAGGCCACCGCCGTTTTGGACAAGGCCGCCGGAAAAAAAGTTATTCACTGGGGTTGCGCGGCCCGAAAGGTGTCCCGCCTGACCTTGGCGGTCAATAAGCTGAAAGACTAATTGCTTTTGTAACTATTCAGAACACCCTGGTTAGAACCACATTCTGGCGCTGGATTCCCGCCTTCGCGGGAATGACGTGTTTTTCAATGCCGTCTCCGAGTCCGTCATACCCGCGAAGGCGGGTATCCAGTCCGGTTTTTCTCGGATGAGTTGAGTAGATACTTGCTTTTTTCGTTTTTTCGATAATCAGCCCGTTGCGCAATTGCCGCGACGGGCTTTTTATTTGCTTGGCGTCTGCTCGCCTGAGGTCCGGGCCGACGTCTTTGCAAAGACGGCATGAACGGGTAAGGAGAGTTGGCTGTTCACGGACATGGAACGCGATGTGGTCGGCGCTTCCTGATTTGTGTCTTGGATGCCGGTTGCAACGAGAAACGCGTACCCTTGATGGATTGGAGCAATCATGTCGGAGCGACGGATATTGGTCACCGGGGCGAACGGTTTCGTAGGGCGGGAGATGTGTTCCACTTTGCGAGATCAGGGCCATGCGGTCCGCGCCGCCGTACGCACACGAAGCGTTTTGGACGATTCCTTGCCTTTGGGGGCGGAAGGCGTGGGCGATGAGGACGTCGTTGAGGTTGGCGATATTGACGGGGAAACGGACTGGGCCGAGGCTCTGGACGGAGTCCAGGTCGTGGTGCATCTGGCCGGGCGGGCGCACAGGATTCAGGACAAGGCCAAGGCTCTGAGCGCCTACCGGGTGGTGAACCTGGACGGCACGGAGAATCTGGCTCGCCAGGCCGCGAAGAGCGGGGTGGGGCGGGTGGTCTTCGTCAGCTCGGTCAAGGTCAACGGGGAGCAGACCCATGGTCGCCCGTTTACCGAGGACGATCCACCCGGGCCCGAGGATCCTTACGGGATCACCAAATGGGAGGCTGAGCAGGTCCTGGCCGAGGCGTCCGCCGCCACCGACCTGGAGGTGACGATTCTCCGTCCACCTCTGGTGCATGGTCCCGGAGTCAAGGGCAATCTGTTGCGTCTGATGGACGGCATCCTTCAGGGCCGGACCCTGCCTCTGGGCGCGGTCCGGAACAAGCGGAGCATGCTCGGACTGGAAAACCTCTGTTCCGCCCTGAGTTTGTGCGTCTCGCATGCGACGACCGGAACCTATCTCCTGGCGGACACGGAAACCATTTCATCCCGCGACCTGGTTCGGACCCTGGCCGAAGGCATGGGCCGCAAGGCCAAGCTGTTCTCCGTGCCCGTGGCCTGGATGGAGGTGGCGGCCAAGTTCGCCGGGCGACAATCCGAATTCCGGCGACTGACGGGTTCCCTGGAGGTGGACGCGGGGAAAATCCGTGACGAATTGGGCTGGAGCCCGACCAAAACCCTGGAGGATGGCCTGCTGGATATGGCCCGGTGGTATATGGCCGCAAAGGTGGCTTGACGTATTGTTGACACAAAGATGACTCAGAGATGTCCCTGAAATGAGCTTTGGCCCCGGCCTTTCTTTCCTCGCGCCCTTATTCGTGGCGCTCTTCTCCAGCGCGGTCCTCACCGCTTACCTGACGTCCAACAGGGCTCGGTTGCGCATCCTGGACCACCCCAATGAGCGTTCCCTGCACCATACCCCCGTACCCCGGACTGGGGGACTGGCCATCCTGGCTGGTCTGGCCGTCGGCATGGTCGTCGCCTTGGCGATGGACGCCCTTGCCCCAGGTACGTGGGGGCAAGACGCGCTGATCCGCGACGCGTTTCCGGGAACTCTCTGGCTGTTGGGCGGGGCGATGCTGGTGGCCTTGATTTCCTTTGCCGACGACCAAAAAGGCGTCGGAGTGGTCCCCCGGTTTACCGTGCATCTCGCGGCCACGGGCTTCGTCCTGGTTGGGGGCTTGGCCTTGCGTGGGCTGGATTTGGGGGGTTGGGTCTGGGGCTGGCCGGGACTTGTGGGAGTTCTTTTTTCCGGCTTCTTCATGGTCTGGATGACCAATCTTTACAATTTCATGGATGGCATGGACGGCTTTGCCGGAGGCATGGGGCTGATCGGGTTCGGCTTTCTAGGGGTGTTCGGCTGGTTGGCCGGCGAGTTCGGGTATGCCCTGATCTGCTGGATGACCTCACTGGCCTGCCTGGGATTCCTTGTCTTCAATTTTCCACCGGCCAAGATATTCATGGGCGACACCGGGGCCTCCACCCTGGGGTTCTGGGCCGGAGCGCTGATTCTCTGGGCCGACGGCCGGGGTATGTTTCCGTTCTGGGCCGGGGTTTTGGTCTTTTCTCCGTTCATCGTGGACGCCACCGTGACCTTGCTGCGGCGTCTGCTGGCCGGAGAAAAGGTTTGGCAGGCCCATCGCAGCCATTATT
>SKYX01000030.1 GCA_007127655.1 Desulfonatronum sp. | reverse complement strand
CTGTTGGGTTTGGAGGCTGGAAACGGCCTGCGACGAGCCGGTGTCCACGTGGAGGTGGTGGAGGTTTTTCCGCGCCTGCTGCCTCGACAGACCGATCTTCAGGGAGCGAAGCTGCTTCAGGTGCTGCTGGAAGACATGGGATTCGCCTTTCACCTGGGCAGGAAGACCGAGCGGATCGCCCGGACGTCTGACGGCCTGGAGGTTCGCCTGGACGACGGAACTCGCTTGGCCGCGGACATGATTCTTATTTCCGCCGGGGTCCGTCCGGATCTGGAACTGGCTGGGAAGCTCGGGCTGACCGTGGACAAGGCCGTGCTGGTGGACGACCGGATGCGGACCTCTTTGGCGGATGTGTACGCCGCCGGGGATGTCTGCGAACACCGGGGCCGGTATTACGGGATCTGGCCCGCGGCGGTGGAGCAGGGCCAGGTCGCCGGAACAAACATGGCCGGGGGGGCTGCGGAGTATGCGGGAACCATGTCGACCAATTCCCTGAAGGTTGTCGGAATCGCCCTGACCGCCTTTGGCGAGATCGACGTGGAGGACCGCCATGAAGCCCTGGTCTTCCAGGACCAGGCAAAAGGCCTGTACCGCAAGGTGGTCCACGATCAGGGCCGGATGCTCGGCGGGATTTTTCTCGGCGACGACCAGGGGGCCAGGGCCGCGCTGGCGGCCATGCGTCGAGACAGGGTCGTCAGTCCGGAAATACGGGGATTATTCCCTGCAGAGCCGGAGGACTGGGCAGCACGACGCTGATCGTCGTTCCGGCATCCTCGGAAGATGTCACGGAAATTGTCCCTCCCTGGGTCCTGGCGATCAGGGCCGCGGAGTAGGCTCCCAGACCGGTGCCGTGGCGCTTGCCCGCGGTGACGTATTTCTCGAAAAGCCTGCTACGGATGACCGTCGGAATCGCACCCTGGTTGTGGATGGTGATTTGCGCGCCATTCTGGGCCGTCTTCAGGCCGATGGTGATCGTGCCGCCCTTGGGCGAAGCCTCGGCCGCGTTTTTGAGCAGGTTGGAGAGCATGGACAGGCAGAGCAGTTTTTCGCCGAACACGAAAAATTGCCCGTCCGAGGTCGCCTCGCGTTCATGGAGTTCTATTTCCACCCGCAGTTGCATCACCCTGACGAATTGGCCGATTTGGGGGAGAATCTCTCGCATCAGGGCCATGATTTCCACGGGCTCGGGATTGAGCTTGTAGCTGCCCTGCTCCATCTTGAACAGATCCAGGGACAAGTTGATCTGGTTGAGCATATTGTGCCCGGCGTCGCGGATCATGGTCAGCGGTTCGACCATGTTTGCCGATAGTTCGGTTTGGTGAAGGAGCATGTCCGGCAGGCCGATGATCGCTCCCAAGGGCGATTTGAGGTCATGCCTGATGATCCGCTCCACATCGGCTTTGAGGGATTCCAGGTGTTGGCGGGCCGTGATGTCCACAGCCACGTAGAGCGAGGTGTCCGTCGCCACTGGAGAAATGGAAATCTCCCAGGTTTTTCCAGCGGCCTCGATTTTGAGCGGGGTTTCGATATTTTCCAGTTTTTGGGCCAAGGTCATGGATTCATGAATTTCCCGGCGCACCGGTTCTGGAAAAAATGGGCCGCTGACTGGCTCGTTGGGCGTGATGTCCATGAGCTGAGCTTCGGAGTTGGCGAACAGGACCTGGTAGGTGGCGGTGTTCAGCAGTACCAGGGGGTAAGGCAGGCAGTTCAGGATCAGTTCGCGCAACTTGCGCTGGGTCATGGCTTCACGCTGGAAGCGGATCGTCTCGTTGCAGCGTTCCAGAGTTCCCAACAAGTCCTGAATGGAGACGGGTTTGGAAAGAAAGCCATCTGCCTTGAGCTGGATGCCGCGCTTCAGGATGCGTGGGTCCTCCAGGCCGGTGATCAGGACGATCTGGGTGGTGGGAGACAGGGAGCGGATAGCCTGACCCATTTCCAGACCATCCATGCGGGGCATTTCCATATCCGTGAGGACGATGTCCGGGCGACTGCGGACAAATTCGAAAAAGCCTTCGTGGCCGTCCCTGGCAGAGAGGACTTGGCGCACGTGAGGGCGGAGCATTTCTTTCAAAAATTCCAAGGTGACAGGCTCGTCCTCGACGCAAAGCACGGATATGTCCAGGGAGATCGAGGGCTGGTCAGTCATGGGGAGACTCGATGATCCGTTTCGAGTTTGCGTGGCGAATGCGAGGAAGTCATCCGGCCACCCGGAAAAACTCTTCGGCCCAGGTCATGGCTTGGGCGTAGCAGGTGCCGACCTGGATCGGATTGAGGTCCAGTTGAGCTGCCAAGACATCCACGCGGTTCCATTGCCCCTGTTCAAACTGGGCGGCCAGTTCCAGCCAGGGCGCACAGGGGCTTGGACGTCCGCAGAGGGTTGCCTTGAGGGCATCGGTCAACGGCAGAAAGTCGACTAAGTCCGGCATGGACATGTCGAACATGACGTCCAACAGGGAAAACAGGCCCAGCAGGAAGAGTTCGTCGGGGTCCACGTCCGAACGACCTGAGCCCACGAGTTCCAGAAATCGGGCCCGTTGAGCCGAGAGCAAGGGGAGTTGGGAGGTTTTTTCCGGAGGAGAAAGATCCGTGAGAATGACCATGCGCAACCAGGTCCTGGCTTGTTTCGCGCCCAGGTAGGCGACGGCCCGCTGCACCGTGGTGATGGGCTGGATCACGCCGAAAAAAGGAGAATTGAGGAATTTGAACAACCGATACGTCAAGGAAACGTCGTTTTGGAGGGTCTTGGCGATTCCATTCCAGTCTTCTCCGTGATTATCCAACATCTTTAAAAGCTTCAGTCGGACGACCTGGATGGAGGAAAGCTTTTTCGAGGCAATGACCTCGGGCTTCTGGAAGAAAAAGCCCAGGAAGAATTCCGCCCCCAGCCGTTTGGCCTCGGCAAAGACCTCCGGGGCTTCGATCCGTTTGACAAGGACCGGAATACCAGTTCGGGTCGCGGCGTTCATGGATTGAGTAAACGTCTCCGTGGATTTGGTCAGAGCGTCCACGATAAGGTAATCCGCTTCGGACAGGACGTGTCGACAAGAGTCCAGCGGACCGTCCAGAGCCAGCCGATATCCTGCCGCGCGCAGTTCGGTGATTACCCTGGGCAGAGCCCTTTCCCGGCAAAGGCTGGGGGTCAGCTTGATGATCGTGTTGCGCGGGGGCAGGGCGTAGGGTACCTCGTGGACCAGGGCCGTGGTCGAAAATTCCATCAGCAGGTATGTGTCGCGGGCTAGGCCGAGACTCGGGGATGCCGCCGCCTCCAGGACAACTTGTATCGTGGCTTGGTCTTGGTCCTCAAACCGCGCGGACTCGGCCTGTTCGCAGTCCCTGTACAACAGTTGATAGCCCCATAGTTTCATGTTCCGGTCGAATATCGGATGGCGGGCGAAAAAGCAGGATTGCACGGATGGAGGTGGTGAGGGAGATGGGTGCATTACCGGGTATTCCTTTGTAATCACATGGATTGATCGCGCTGGGCATGCTCCTGTCGGAGCGCGGATCGCCGTGCTTGTTTCATTTACATTTTCACTCGCTCTCGGAGAGGTGTCCGCTTCAGAGCAGCGGATCAGGTGACCGGCCCGGATTGCGTTGCCGTCATGGTGTACATCGAAAGTGCCCGGTCGACAATTATTGAATGTCGGTTTGCAGCGGGGCGATCTCTGCTCCCTGTTCGCGTTTTATCGCCGACGCAATACGTTCGACCTGGAAAACGGGCTTGTCGTAAAGCAGGTTGGCATGAGAATAATGGAATGGTTTGATTGACGATTTTTTGACATATGGTGTAACCCAAAAAAATACTTCAGATCGTTTCCATTAACCGCGCACAAGGAGCCGCTCATCTGATGGACATCTGTACAACCGTAACCGCAGCTGAAACCAGCGAACTGCTGGAGCAGGTCATAGCGGAGCGAGTCAAGTTGATCGTGGTCCCGGCGCTTCTGAGCCGTTCCCCCAAGTCTTTGGCTGGGATGATTGCCTCCTTTACCAAAAAAAAAATTAATCTGGAACTGACCTCCCTGGGCGGACTGACCATGGCCAGCTGGCTGCGCAACGAGGTCGTCTGCTACTTTCAATTGACCGACAGGGCCAGGGCCTGCGATTTTTACTGCAATTTCTCTTCCCCCGTTCTTTCCCTGACCAAGCAGCCCGGAGGATACGCCTGCGTCCTGCGGACTCCCGAAGCCCTTTCCCTGGGTCAGCGCCGGTCGAGCATGCGCATCTTTCCCAGGCCGGAACATGTCTTGGGCTTTTCGCTCTGGCCCCAAGGGCAGTTCATGATCAGGTGCCCGGAGACGAACAAGGTCAAGCTGAATCCGCCGATGATCAGCAACGACCACCTCCAGGAAAAACACGTCCAACTCCTCGACCTCTCGGCCGGGGGGATGAAACTGAAACTCCGGTATCCCGGATTGAAGGACGTGATTGAGGGCTGGGAGGGCATGCCCGGGGTCGTGATCTGGCTGGTCCTGTATGATCCCAATAAAGGCTGTAACATGACGCTCTGGTTCAAGGGGCGAATATGTTACACCCATGTCGACCACGCTTCCAAGGACGTTGTCAGCGGCCTTGAACTGACGGCCGAAGGTATCAAGGAAAAGGGCGGGAAATTGGTTTGGCGGACGGTGGAGCGTCGAATGGTCAAAGATTTGGCTGCTTGGACCTACGAGCGATACCTGGAGAGTACCACCCGAGGTGTGCGCTGATCAAAAGCCTGCTCTGCGCTCTCGAATCCGCGGACTCGGAAACTGTCCCGACGCAACAATTCGTCCAACTGTTTACGCTGGGCCGGACTGTCGTTGGTCACGACCCAGGGCAATTTTGTTCTCACCAAATTTTTCCTGCAAAGACGGCTGGTTTACCCTGTTTGGAACGGCTCGAAACTCCATCACCGGCCTCGTACCATCAAGCCGTTGCGCTTTAATAACAAGATGTTGTGCTCTTTGGATGGGCAACGGCTTGAT
>SKYX01000026.1 GCA_007127655.1 Desulfonatronum sp. | reverse complement strand
GTGCGGTGGGTTTCCTCGTTGGGCGAGGTGGTCCGCGACGAGACTGGTCGGTCCGTGAAACTGTTTGGCGTTTGCCAGGATGTGACCGATATCCGGCAGGGATCTGGGTAGAGGCGGGTTTCAAAACCGCCTCTACAGGGAACCATATGTCAATCAATTATGAGCCATCCCGGTTTTAACTTTAACCGCCAAAAACCACGGGTAATGCGTCCTGCAAGGACGATGTGAGACGTTGCAAAGGTACCAACGCCATGAGCAAACACACCAAAACGTCCTCGATGACCATGAACCGGCTGATCCTGTCGGCCGCGGTGATCTGGCTCGCCGTGCTGGTGGCCTCGCTGGTCTGGAACTGCCGCCAGGTGGACCATTCCATGCTGGTTCTGGCGGAGAACGAGGCCCGGGCCTCGTTTGAGAAGGATATTGTCTATCGCCTTTGGGCATCCATGCATGGCGGGATCTATGTCCCGCCCACCGAGACCACGCCGCCCAATCCTCATCTGGCCCATCTTCCGGACCGGGACGTGGTCACCACCGGCGGCAAGGAACTGACCCTGATCAACCCGGCCTACATGACCCGCCAGGTGCATGAACTGGGCCGGGAAGAGTATGGTTTGCAAGCGCATATCACCAGCCTTGATCCCATCCGCCCGGAAAATGCCCCTGATGCCTGGGAAACAACGGCCCTGCTGTCCTTCAGGGAAGGGGCCGCGCAGGCGACGGGCATGGAAACCTTGGAAGGCCAGCCCCATTTCCGGCTCATGCGCCCACTGGTGACCCTGGAGAGTTGTCTCACCTGCCACGGCCACCAGGGATATGCCATCGGCGATCTGCACGGGGGGATCAGCGTGTCCGTGCCCATGACCCCGTTTCTTGCCGTGGCCTGGAAACAGCGCACGGACCTGGTTTTGGCGCATTTGCTGGTCGCCATCCTGGGGGTGGTTGGCCTGGGAGCGGGGCGGCGATTGCTGGGGGATGCCGAGACGCGGCTCCTGGCCAGCGAGGCGCAGTTCAAGTCGTTGTTCCATGAAACGTCCGCCCTGCTGTATGTCCACAATGCAGAGACCGGCGAACTCGTGGACGCGAACAAGGCCGCCTGGACAGCACACGGATATTCGTCCCTGGATGAGCTTCAAGCGCATGATCTCTGGCTGGATCCCCCGTATTCCCTGAAGGATGCCACGGCCTCGATCCGCAAGGCCGCAACCCAGGGGGCCATGGAGTTTGAGTGGTTGAGCCGCAAGACAAATGGGGAAAACTTCTGGGTCCAGGTTCAATTGGCCGTGGTGAACCTGGATGGCGTTGACCGTGTCCTGGCCACGGCCATGGACATCACGCGGCGGAAACAGTCCGAGCAGGCCTTGGGCCTGGCCAGGGCCGTGGTGGAGAACATCCAGGTCGGTCTGTACATCTACCATCTGGAAAACCTCGACGACGATCACACCCTGCGCATGGTTGAAGCCAATCCGGCTTCGGAAACACTGACCGGGGTCAAGGCGACCGAGTTGGTGGGCAAGACCATTGATGAGAACTTTCCCGGCCTGAGAGACAAGGACCTGCCGCGACGTATCGCGGAGATTGTCCGGACTCAGCAGGCAGCGGTCATCGAGGACATCCTGTACGGGGATCATCGGGTCAGGGTGACGTTTTATTCCGTGAGGGCGTTTCCGCTACCGGACAACCGTGTCGGGGTTGCCTTTGAAAACATCACTGACCGCAAGGAGACCGAGCGCCAAACCCAGGAGGCCCACCAGCGTCTGCTCACGGTCATGAATGCCCTGGACGCCCTGATCTACATCGCGGACATGCAAACCCACGAGTTGTTGTTCCTCAATGCCTATGGACGCCGGATTTTTGGTGACGCGACGGGCAAAAAATGCTGGGAGGTCATCCAGTCCGGGCAGTCCGGGCCGTGTGCGTTCTGTACCAACGGCCGCCTGTGCGACAACCATGGTCAACCCGCCGGGGTGCACCGATGGGAATTCCAGAACACGATCACCAAAAGATGGTACGAATGCCATGACCAGGCCATACCGTGGACCGACGGGCGCTTTGTGCGCATGGAAGTGGCCAAGGACATCACGGAACGGAAACAGTCCGAGGAACAACTTCGCAAGTTGTCCAGGGCCGTGGAGCAAAGTCCGGTCAGCATCGTGCTGACCGATTTGCAAGGCACGATTGAGTACGTCAATCCGGCCTTCTCCAAGGTTACGGGCTATGGTTATGACGAGGTGATCGGCCAGAATCCGAGGGTGTTGAAGTCCGGAGACAAGAGCCCCGAGGAATACAAGCAGATGTGGGAGGACCTTGCCGTCGGCAAGGAATGGCGCGGCGAGTTCAAGAATGTCAGGAGAAACGGTGATGTATTCTGGGAATCCGCGTCCATCTCCCCGATCAGCGATGATCAGGGACGGATCACCCACTATGTCGCGGTCAAGGAAGACATTACGCAGCGCAAACGGGCCGAGCAGCAAACGGAAATCCGGCTCAGGCTGATCACCTATGCCTCAAGCCATTCCCTGACAGACCTGATGACCAGGGCCCTGGATGAAATCGAACGGTTCTTGAACAGTTCCATCAGCTTCCTGCATTTGGTGGAGCATGACCAGAAGGCCCTGTCTCTGCAGCAATGGTCCACGGCGACCAAGGAACGCTTCTGCAAGGCGCCGGGTCAGGGTTTGCATTACGATATCGACCAGGCCGGGGTCTGGGTGGACTGCGTCCGGGAGCGCCGGGGGCTGATCCACAACGACTACGCCTCCCTGCCGCACAGGAAAGGGCTGCCGGACGGTCATGCGGAGGTGGTCCGGGAGATGGTCGTACCGGTCATGCGCCATGATACGATTGTGGCCATCATGGGCGTGGGCAACAAGCCCGTGGACTATACGCAGGAAGACCTGAATGCCTTGATTTTCCTGGCCGACGTGACCTGGGAGGTCTTCACCCACAAGCAGGCGGAGGACCGGCTGTATCAGTACACCGATCAGTTGGAGTTGAAGAATCAGGAACTGGACGAGGCCCTGGTCAGGGCCGAGGCCGCGACCCGGGCCAAGTCCGAATTTCTCGCCAATATGAGCCACGAGATCCGCACGCCCATGAACGGGGTGATCGGGATGACCGGCCTGCTCCTGGACACGGATCTGAGCGACGAGCAACGCCACTTCTCCGAAACCATTCAATCCAGCGGCGAGGCCTTGCTGAACCTGATCAACGACATCCTGGACTATTCCAAGATCGATGCCGGCCGTCTGGATCTCGAAACCGTGGACTTCGACCTTCAAGGCCTGATGGACGATTTTGCCGCCACCCTGGCCCTGCGCGCCCACGAGAAGGGCCTGGAATTCATCTCCTTCATTGATCCGGATGTTCCCCGTTTCTTGCGTGGCGACCCCGGAAGGCTGCGTCAGATTCTGACCAACCTGGTCGGGAATGCGGTGAAGTTCACGGAGAAGGGGGAGGTTGTGGTGATGGTGGAGGGGGCGGAAGAAAATGCTGGGATTCTGGAATTCTGGGATGCTGGAATTGGCGAGGTTCACGGTTCACGGTTCAACGGTTCAACAGAAGGGGTTCACGGTTCACGGTTCAACGGTTCAACGGTTGAAGAAACGACGGTTGACGGTGTTGATGTAGGGGCGCACCGCGGTGCGCCCGACGGCGTTGCGCCGAATGCAAAACATCCCGACACCACCACGGCCCCAACCGTGAACCGTGAACCGTTGAACCGTGAACCCCAAACCGTGAAGCTCCGCTTCACAATCCGGGACACCGGCATCGGCATCCCCGAGGACAAAAGCGATCTGCTTTTCGACAAGTTCTTCCAGGTGGATGCGTCCATTGCCCGGAAGTTCGGAGGGACGGGGCTTGGTTTGGCCATTTCCAAACAACTCGCGGAAATGATGGGCGGTGAAGTCGGGGTGCGCAGTACGTTGGGCCAGGGTTCGGAGTTCTGGTTCACGGCCCGGTTCGCTTTCCAGGAAGGCGCGGACCCGGTCGCGATCGTGCGGCCCGGAGACCTGACCGGACTGCATGTCCTGGTGGTGGACGACAATGACACCAACATGGACATCCTGCTGAAGCAGTTTGCCGGCTGGGGGATGCGGACCCAGGGGGCGCCCGGCGGCGCGGAGGCCCTGGAAGCCGTCGCCGCGGCCCATGACCGGGGCGACCAGTTCGACCTGGCCATTGTGGACTACCAGATGCCGGATATGGATGGCGGTGAACTGGCAAGGCTGCTGAAGATCGATCCCCGCTTCCAGGCCATGCCCCTGGTCATGCTCACTTCCCTGGGCCGGCCCGGCGACGCCAGGATGTGCGCGGAGCTGGGTTTTTCCGCCTACCTGAACAAGCCCGTGCGTGGGTCCGAGTTGTACGACACTCTGGCTCTGGTCATGGCCGATACCGGCCGACGCACGCCCTCCAGTCTCATCATCACCCGCCACATGGCCCGGGAGAACCAACGCCGCCAGGCGACCTTGCCGCGCTTTTCCGGCCGCGTCCTCCTGGCCGAGGACAACCCGGTCAACCAGCAGGTGGCCTTGGGCATGCTTAAGAAAATGGGCCTTGATCCCGATACCGTTTCCAATGGCCGCGAAGTCCTCCACGCCCTGCAAACCAATCGCTACGATCTGGTTCTCATGGATGTGATGATGCCGGAGATGGATGGGCTTTGCGCGACGCGGCACATTCGTGCCGCTGAGGTTCACGGTTCACGGTTCAGCGGTTCAACAGAAGGGGTTCACGGTTCACGGTTCAACTGTTCAACGGTTGAAGAAACGGCGGACGGTGATGTTGCCGTAGGGGCGAAACATCTTTCGCCCGACGGTGTCGCGCCAGATGCACCCTCTCCCGACAAAACCACGGCCCCAACCGTGAACCGTGAACCGCTGAACCGTGAACCTCACGACCGTGAACCGCTGAACCGTGAACCCTCCGAACGTGAAACCCGCCTGCCAGTAATCGCCATGACCGCCGGG
>SKYX01000137.1 GCA_007127655.1 Desulfonatronum sp. | reverse complement strand
TCCTGCTGCAACTGGATCACGGCCCGACTGTCGCAGCCCTTGACCACCAGTCCGACCTTCTTGTTTTTCAGGCCCGTGAGGTACGTCGCGGTGTTGTGCAGGGCCAGAGGCCCGATTTGCAGTCGCTCCACGTCCTCCACGGAGCGCATGAACAGGGGCGTTGCGTGCAGCGCGTCGTAGCCCTGTTCCCAGCCGATGATCATGTCCAGCTTCGGCAGTTGCGCCGTTATCTGTTCCTTGAGTTGCGTGAGAATCGTCACTGTTGCGCTCCTTAGCACGCCGCCGCGGTTGCCGGGTTCTGTTCGTGAGCCAAGCCGAACCGGGGAGCCGGGCCGAGCTTGTGAATCTGCTCCGTGAAGGAGGTCACCACCTTCTGCCACCGCTGCCCTTCGGACGCGGAAACCCAGGTGTACTCGAACCGGTCCGGATCGATACCCATGGTCGGCAAAAGCCTTTTGAAGACTTCCAGCCGACGGCGGGCGTAGAAATTGCCTTCGGCATAGTGGCAATCCCGGGGGTGACAACCAGAGACCAGGACGCCGTCCGCACCGGAAAGCAGCGTCTTGGCCACGAACAGCGGATTAATCCGACCCGAGCAGGGCACGCGGATGATTCGCAGGTCCGTGGGCTGGGAAAACCGACCCACCCCGGCTGTGTCCGCTCCGCCGTAGGAGCACCAGTTGCACAAAAAGCCAACGATTCGCAGTTCTTTTCCGGCTAGAGCTGACATAAGGCGTTCACCTCGGCGAGAATCTGGTTGTCGGTAAAATGGGAGAGCTGGATCGCACCCTGAGGACAGGTGGCGGTACACAGGCCGCAACCCTGACACACGGTTTCAATGACCTCGGCCTTGGGCTCGCCCCGGAAGTCCACTTCCTTGATCGCGCCGAAAGGACAGACCTGAACGCATTTTCCGCAGCCCACGCAGCGCTTGATGTCCACGGAGGAGATCATCGGGTCGTTTTCCAGCTTGTCCTTGGCGAACAAGGCCAAAACCTTGGCCGCTGCGGCGCTGCCCTGGGCCACGGAGGCAGGGATATCCTTGGGGCCCTGGCAAGCTCCGGCCAGGTACACCCCGGCGGTGTTGGTCTCCACGGGCCGCAGCTTGGGGTGGCTCTCCATGAAGAAGCCATATTTGTCGTAGGAAATGCGCAGTTTCTCCGCCAAATGCGGTGCACCGACAGCGGCCTCGGCCCCGGCGGCCAGGACTACCAAGTCCGCTTCTACCTCCACCTGCGTACCCATCAACGTATCCGCGCCTCGGACCAGAAGTTTGTCGCCCTTGGGGTAGATCATGGAGACCCGGCCCCGGACGTACTGGGTACCGTATTCCTCCATGGCCCGGCGGGTGAACTCGTCGTACATCTTTCCCGGCGCACGGATGTCCATGTAAAAGACGTAGGAGGTGGAATCCGGGATGTGATCCTTGGTCAGGATGGCCTGCTTGGCTGTGTACATGCAGCAGAATCCTGAGCAGTAGGGCCGGTCCACGCTCTTGTCCCGGGAGCCGACGCACTGCACGAAGACGATGGTCTTGGGCTCCTTGCCGTCGGAAGGCCGCTTGACGTGCCCGCCCGTGGGGCCGGAGGCTGAAAGGAGGCGCTCGTATTGCATCCCGGTGATCACATCCGGCAGGCGTCCGCCGCCGTATTCACCGTACTTGCTGATATCGAACAGGTCATACCCCGTGGCCGCGACGATGGCCCCGACGCTTTCGCTGACGATCTCTTCCTGTTGATCGAAGACAATGGCCTTGGTCGGACAGACCTTGGCGCAGATTCCGCACTTGCCCTTAGTGAGCTTGATGCAGAATTCCGGGTCGATCACGGCCTTTTTGGGAATGGCCTGGGGAAAGGGGATATTGATGGCCGTGGTCGTGCCCACCTGTTCGTTGAAGCGATCCTTGGATTTCTTGCTCGGACACTTCTCCATGCACAGACCACATCCGGTGCACAATTCCCAGTTCACGTAGGGGGCCTTGCGCTTGATCTTGACCTCGAAGTTGCCCACATACCCGCCGATCTCCTCCACCTCGGACATGGCGTAAAGCTGAATCTTGGGATGCTGGGCCACATCCACCATCTTCGGGCCGAGGATGCAGCTGCTACAGTCCACCGTGGGGAAGGTCTTGTCCAGCTTGGCCATCTTACCGCCGATGGTGGATTCGCGTTCCACCAGGACGACTTCCCGGTCCCCGTCGGCACAGTCCAGGGCGGCCTGAATCCCGGCCACGCCGCCGCCGATGATCATAACGCGCTTGTTGATGTCGAACTGCTTGGCGAACAAGGGCTGGTCCTGGCGCAGCTTTTCCACAGCGATGCCGGTCAGCTCGACGGCCTTGTTGGTGTTCGCCTCCTTGTCCTTGCCGATCCAGGAGACGTGCTCGCGGATGTTGGCCATCTCGAACATGAACCGGTTCAGCCCGGCCCGCTCCACGGTCCTGCGAAACGTGGGTTCATGCATCCTGGGGGTACAGGAGGACACGACAACGCCGTCGAGTTGGTGATCCTTGATGGCCTGGATAATGCCGTCCTGACCCGGCTCGGAACAGGCGTACATGGTATCCGACGTAAAAACCACGTCGGGAAAGGCGCGAGCGGCCTCGGCGACCTTGGCCGCGTCCACCGTTCCACCGATATTGCTGCCGCAATGACAGATGAAAACTCCAATCTTCATGAACGTTCCTCCAGCTTCGCCCTACGCTCGAGCTGAGTGTTGAAAAAACCTATCTTGCTGTTCGTTCAAAAATCCCAAGTTCCACGGGCAGCTAGGCGGCCTTGGCCTTGAGGGTTTGCTTGTCGGCCTCGCTCTTGGCTTCCCGCTCCCGCTGCTCGGCTTGTGCCGCGTGCATGGCATCAAGAGCCAGCCGGGGGTTGACGCAAAGCTTGGACAATCCCAGCTTGCTTTGCGGAACACCCAGGGCCAGACCGAGCAACTGCGTATAATAGAACACGGGCATCTGAAATTTGCGGCCCGCCGAGGCGCCGGCCTGCCCTTGCCGCAGATCCAGATTCATCTGGCAGAGCGGACAGGCCGTGACCACGGCATGGGCACCGAGATCCTCCGCGGCTTCCAACAGCTTTCCGGAAAGCTTGGCCACGATGTCCTTGCGGGCTACGCCGTAGGACGCCCCGCAGCACTCCACCTTCAGGGGAAACGGCAACACTTCCGCACCCAGCGCGGCCATGAGCTTGTCCATGGCCATGGGGTTTTCATGGTCGTCGAACTGCATCACCTCGGGAGGACGGTTCATGATGCACCCATAATAGGGCGCTAGCTTCAGGCCGGCCAGGGGCTTGTTCGGGAGCATTTCAGCCACGGCGTCGGGCCCCACATCCTCGGCCAGAACCTGTAAGACCGACTTCACCGGAGTGGAGCGATCCACGGGCTTGTCCAGGAGCTTGTTCACCTGAAGGCGAAACTCCCGGTCACTCATCCGGTGCACCGCGACCTTCAGGTTGGTCAGACAACTCGGACAGGGCGTGATCAGCGCGGTTGCGTCCAGATTCTCAGCCAGGGCCAGATTGCGGGCCGCCAGGGCCGAGGAAAGCAGATGGTCAACGGTATGCGCCGGGGTGGAACCGCAACAGCTCCAGTCCGGGATGTCAACGAGTTCTACGCCCAGGGCGCGGCAGACGGCCCGGGTGGAAGAATCGTACTCCTGGGAGGTGCCCAGTCCGGAACAACCGGGATAATAGGCGTATTTAGTCATTGCTGCGTCTCCCTGAAGCGTTTGAAAATCTCGGCGACCTTGTCCTTGCCTTGAATTTCATGGGGTTTGAAGGAGAGCTTACCCTTGGGCAGGATCTTCGGGCCCAGATCCATGTCCGTCCAGAACCGACCGGTCTTGGCCACGTACGTCGCCAGCAGGCCCATTTCAAAGACCCGGCCGTGCTTTTCAACGGAATCCAGAAACGTGTCCCAGAAAACCTTGACGTTGCGCTCGCTCACATAGCCTTCGCGCCGGGCCATATGCCGGAGTACGTCCATGATCCGGGCCACGTCGATTTCGTTGGGACAACGGGTGGTGCAGGATTCACACGTTGCGCACAGCCAGATGGACTTGCAGGACAGCAGGCGCTCTTTCTGACCGGCCTGGAGCAAGCGCATCACCTGGCTGACCGGAATATCGTAAGCAAAGGTGTATGGGCACCCGGCGGTACAGTTGCCGCACTGATAGCAGAGCCGGACTTTTTGTTCGCTCTCCGCTTCGACCTGGGCTATGAATTCATGATCGCACGAAGCGTGAATGTCGACGACTTCCATGTGTTCGCAACTCCTTGGAGGGAGGGTTGGCGGGGAATCAGATATTGAGGAGATAAGGCCCTTGGAAGCATATTCAAGTACCGTACCCGAACAAACTTCGTCAACGACCGGATCTCCTCGACATCTGATTGGTGTAAGGTTCAATGGTTCACGGTTCAATTAAGCCGTTCAAGACATACTGACAACAGTGGAACATTTGAATTGTCCAGCAATTCCCATGTCAACCGCTGGACTGTTGAACCGTTGAATCTTGAACACCACTCAAAACCAGGAAGGCCGGACCAACAACGGCCCGACCTTCCTGACCAAACCACAAAAAAGCGAGTCTTACAGAGCGGCCTCGAAGATGGCGGCCACGTCGGCGTCCTTGGGGCACCGGGGGTTGGTGAACCCGCAGGCGTCCTTCTGAGCGTTGCCGGTCATCACGGCGATGTCTTCCTTTTTCACGTCCTTGCCATAGCGCTTGCCCAACTCGACCAGGCCGGAGGGGATGCCCACGTCAGCGGAAAGCTGCTTGATGGCGTCCAGGGCCTTCTCGGCGGCGGCGCGGGGGCTCAGACCCTCGATGTTTTCGCCCATCAGCTTGGCCATCTTGGCGAAACGCTCCACTTTGGCGATCAGGTTGAACTTCTCCACGTGGGGCAACAGAATGGCGTTGCACTCGCCGTGGGGCAGGTCATAGAAGCCGCCCAACTGGTGAGCCATGGC
>SKYX01000033.1 GCA_007127655.1 Desulfonatronum sp. | reverse complement strand
GTGCTCGTACTCGGAATCGACTCCCTTCCCAAGCTTTTCGGCTTGATATCAATTTCGCGCACCAGCACCGCTCCGCTGAGCACGAGTACCAGGAGGCCTTCGCCCACATCCTCAGCCCTCCGGCTCGTGGCTTCTGAATTTTGACTCCTGACTCCTGACTTCTGAATCCCCCTCCCCAGCCTCGCCGTTCCTGGCCAAAGGGTGGGCCTGGTCGTAAACCTGAACGATCCGGGCCAGGTCCAGGTGGGTGTAGCGCTGAGTGGTGCTGAGCCGGGCATGGCCCAAGAGTTCCTGAACGCTGCGCAAGTCCGCCCCGGACTGCAGCAGGTGGGAGGCGAAACTGTGGCGCAGGACGTGGGGGCTGATCCGGCGTTCCAACCCGACCTGGGCCGTGAGCTTGTCCAAGATTTTAGCGGCCTCACGTCGGTTCAGCCTGCCACCGCGCATTCCCAGAAAAATTGCCCGTTCCTCCGGTTTAGGGCCAAACGCCCCCCTGTGCTCCATGTAGGCGCGCATCCGCTCCACTCCGGGCTCGGTCATGGGCGCCAGGCGTTCCTTGGCCCCTTTGCCCAAAACACGAACCATGCCCTGGTTCATGTCCACGTCGTACAGATCCAGCCCCAGGGCCTCGCTGATTCGCAGCCCCGATCCATACAACAGTTCCAGCAGAGCCACGTCCCGTAGCGAGCGGGGATCCGGCTCCCGAGAGGCCTCCACCAGGCGCAGGGCCTGATCCACGTTCAGGGTGGACGGGTGACGGATGTCCTGCCTGGGGTTGGTGATGGCCGCGCAAGGGCTGACGCGAAGAATGTCCTGGCGGATCAGGAAACGGAAGTAGGAGCGCAAAGCGGCCAACTTGCGGGCCACGGAGCTGCGCTTGATGCCTTGGCGGTGCATATCTGCCAGGTAGCCGCGCACCGTATCCCGGGTAATGCTCTCCGGTGTCTCCGGGGTCAGGCCCTTCTGCCGAACGAACTGTTCGAACTGGAGCAGGTCCACCCCGTAAGCGGCAAGCGTGGCTTCGGCATAGCCCTTTTCCACGCCCAGATGGGCCATGAACATCCGCCCGAAGGAGGAGAGATCATTCTTGTCGGCGGTCCAGGACATAGGAACTACCGGGGATGGACTTGGCCTTCTTTTTCAGGTTCATGGCGATCTGCGAGGCCTCGCCGAAGTGCTTGAGCCGTCCGTCGGTGTTGAAGACCACGGCGATGGACACGGACATCATGGAAAACTGCTGCATGGCGCCCTTGCGGTCCGTGGAAAGGATGTAGCCGCGTTCCTGATCGTCCTGGTCGTAAAAATGGGGAACGATGCCGTCGAAGCTTTCCACGATCCGTTGACAGGCCGACTCCACCGTTTCCGGGGGCAGGATGAAGACGAAATCGTCTCCGCCTACATGCCCTACGAAAGTGAGTTTCCCCGCAAAGGAGCGGATGGTGTTCACGATGACCCGGGCGGTCATCATCAGGACTTCGTCGCCCCGGGAAAAACCGTATTTATCGTTGAAGGACTTGAAATGATCCAGGTCAACGTAAGCCAGGGCGAAAGGCTCTTTACGTTCGATCAAATCCTGGATGCGCTGAATGATGGAGGTGTTGCCGGGCAGCTTGGTCAGTGGGTTGGCATCCAGTTCGCGAGAGGCGCGATGCAGGGTCAGGCTGAGCCGGGACCGGGCTTCCAGGGGCGAGATGGGATAGACGAAAAAGTCATCCATCTCCACCGCATGAAAATCCATTTTTTCCAGCGGCTTTTCCTCGGTCAGGCAAAGAATCACGGGCAACTGGCGATAGACGTTCTCGCTCTTGACCATGTTCACCAGGGTCGGTCCGGAAAGCTGGGGCAAGTCGTCGTCAACCAGAAGCAGGTCCGGCGGGGCGTTGAAGACTTGTTCCAGGGCCATAGGGCCGCGCTGAAATACCGTCCACTCCACCTGGTCCGACGGCCAGAGACTTTCGAAAAACGCCACCCGGTCCCGGTCCGCGCAAACCAGAAAGAAACGCAGCTTGCGCCGGCAGAGCATGGTTATCCCAGCCCCATGGACAGCCCGTCGCCTTCGATCTCCGCGAGCATGACGTCCAAAACCTTGTCCAATTGGTTCATGTCCAGCTGCAACAAGGCCAGGGCCTCGGGATCAAGGCGGGGCACCAAGTCGTCGCCGCCGGAGCCGACTTCCAGAGTCCGGATCAGAACGTCGCCCACATGCACCACGCAAGCCATTTTGGGATAATGCTGCGCGGTAACGGGACGGTGGTGACCGGAAATGCCGATCTTCAGGTTCACGGGCAGGTTCCAGTGATCCGCGACCCAGGCGTTGATCCGATCATGGCCAAAGCCAAGCACCTTTTTTTCCGCGTCCAGATAAAGCACGTCTTCCTGACGGACCACGGCGTCGATGTCCTCCTTGGCCGTCGGCAATTGCAGAGCCACGATGACCTTGCCCAGATCGTGCAACAGGCCGGCTACGGCATATTCCTCGGGCTCCTTGAACCCGGCCTCCCGGGCAATGGCGTTGCAGGCCATGGCGCACCCCACGCTGTGCTCCCACAGGCCGACCATGGAGGTGGTCATCAACTCAAACACGGAGGTGCTGATGATCAGCCCCTTGATGACGTTGAACCCCAGCAGAACCAGGGCGTGCTGAATGGTGCTGATCCTCCCGGGGAATCCGTAGATCGGAGAATTGACCATCTTCAGAACCTTGGCCGAGAGCACCTGGTCCCGGGAGATCAGTTTGGCGATCTGCTGGGTCGAGGAGTTGGGGTCTTCCAGGAGTTGGGAAACTTCCTCCAACACTGTGGGCAGCGTGGGCAGATCCTTGACCGCCAGCAATTGTCCCTTGCGTTCGGTGCGCAAATCTTCGCTCATGCCGCGCCTCCCTGTTCCACATGACCAGTGGATTCGGACTGCTCCGGTGATTCGGCGACCACAGCGGCGCTGGCGGCCTTGAGCAGAAAATAGTCTTTCAGATGGGTCTGAAGCTTGGCCATCCAGGGATCGTCGCCGTGCTTGCGAAATAAATGTTCCAGCCGCTCGACCCGATTGGTATACGGATTCTTCCCCCCTCCTCCCAGGTCCACCGGGTTGCCCTGGACCGTGACCATGGTCACGTCCATGCGTTCCAGCCGTTCCAGCAACGCCTCGGAAAGTTCGGAATTCTCGGCCACCAATACCAGCCCGTTCTCCCGAAGGATGGGCTTGGCCAGCTTCATGCCCGGTTTGGCCAGATTCAATGGGATTTTTTGCATAGGTAGAGTCGCGCCTTGTCGTCAGGGTATCGAGATCAGAATCGGTGAACAACGCCGACCGAAAAAGAAATGTTTATCGTCCGCTCAGTGAATAGTACATCCCCGGATATCGCATGACAAGAGAACGCACTTCCAGGAGCAGTAAGAGCGTACTGACCCGCGAGGGTTCTCCATCAAGTCCGTTGCAGATGTCATCGATATGCACCCTGTCCCGGTGCTCCAGAAATTTGACCAACCTCCGTTCTTCCGGATTCAGCGTCTCCCAGCGACTTTCATCCGTCGAGGCGAAATGCGTGTCGGGCCTGGAGGTCGAGGTCATGGGTAATTCGTTGGATACTTCTTTGGAGAAGAGGTTGGGCGAGTTCTTGGGCTTGGCCGAGACAATGCCCTGAACATCGGGAGTTGAAGGTTTCGAGTCGGTATCCCGAGGGGCCGAGTCCCTGATGCCGATGAGCTGAGGCCGCAGTTCCGTGAGAATGTCCTCCACGGTTCGGACCAGAGTCGCGCCTTGACGAATCAAGTGGTGACAGCCGTTGTAGCTTTCCATGTTCACCGGACCGGGCAAAGCGAAGACCTCGCGTCCTTGCTCCAAGGCAATGGAGGCCGTGATCAGGCTGCCGCTGCGCACGGCGGCTTCGACCACCAGGACTCCGAGGGACAAGCCGCTGATGATCCGGTTGCGGTGCGGGAAATTGACAGCGTCCGGCCGCGTGCCTGGCGCGAATTCTGTCACGATCAGCCCCTGGCGAAGCAGGCGCAGCCAGAGATCCTTGTTCGCGGCGGGGTACAGCAGATCCAAGCCCGTGCCCAGAACCGCGATGCTGGAGCCGATCTCCTCCAGGGCCGAAACATGGGCCTGGCGGTCGATCCCCTCTGCGAATCCGGAAATAACACAGATCCCAGCCCGAGAAACGTCCCGGGTGATGGAGCGCACGGCTTCAATGCCGTAGCGGGAACATTTCCGGGAGCCGACCACGGCCAGGGCCGGCGAACCGAGCAAACCGCGATCTCCGGCCAGGTAGAGCAAGGCCGGCGGGTTGGGGATGCGGCGCAATAATGCTGGGAAGTCCCTGTCCGACCAGAGCAGAACCTCCATGCCCTTGTTCCGGGCGTCTTTGGCCTCCTGCTCCGTAGCCGTTCGCCAGGAACCGGCCAAAAATTCCCGGACCTGATTTTTCCGCGCCAGCCCAAGGTCATGCCATTGCCCGGCATGTTCGACAGCCACGGCGGCCTGCCCGAAATGCTCCAAAAGACGCTTCCAGGTCCGCGGCCCCAGGCCGCTGCTGTTGCGCAGCGCTAGGCTGGCCAGATACTCGTCGTGGCGATCCGGGGCCATGTCCAAGTGCGCTTTCGGGTGAGCATCAAGATGCATTTGGCTCACGAAGCGGTGGTCGGCAGTTGTGGGAGGCGCTCACGGGCCAGCCGAGAGGCCGGAGAGCCGGGGTAATCGCTGATGACGATCTGAAGGTGAAAGAGGGCGTTGGGGTAGTCCCCCAACTGCTCGTAGGCGAATCCGGCCTTGAGCAGGGCGTCGGGAGCCTTGGCACTTTTAGGAAACCGTCGGCTTAGCTCCTTGAAGACCAGAATGGATTGCGCGAACTGCTTTTGGGCGTAGTGGGTTTCGGCTTGCCAATACAATGCATTGGGCATCAGGAGGTGGCCTGGAAAACGTTCTTGAAAGTCGAGAAAATCTGCTCGGGCCTGGGCGTATTCTCCTCGGTAATATTTGGCCAGGGCC
>SKYX01000210.1 GCA_007127655.1 Desulfonatronum sp. | reverse complement strand
TGCTCCTGGACTTGGTCAACGCATGCCAGGACAGGGTCTGCTTGGTCGTGACTTCCTACCTCAGCATCGAAGACTGGGGCGCGGCCTTGGGCAACCCCTCCGTGGTCAACGCCGTGGTCGATAGACTCTTCCACCGCGCCGAAATCCTGCACATCCACCCAGCCATAAGCTATCGCACTCAAGGCCCACACGCCCCCAAAATTCCGGCCAAAACCGAATAATCGACACCCCGCCCCTCTTCAAAAAAAGGATCAGGCTTTCTATCAGAAGCCTGATCCTTTTTTGCGTTATCTACCCAGTATTCAAGCTTATCCCTGTGATGTTGCAGCTCAGGTCGGGTAAGACATGGCCAAATTGCGCTATCACTGTCCCTGCGGGCTCCACCGGGCCTGGATGTTGACCTTCTTATTGCATCAAAATCCATTGATAAAGCGCAATTCAAGCAAAATATCATCAATACACGAATATTGTTGCAAATGCCTGTAAATCAAATCCATAAAACAAAAAAAATAGCAAAGCACAAAAGAAAAAATGTTTTATAGTAGTATGTTGAAAAGTGGGTTCGATTGAAAAACGGCAGACATGGGTCCGGTGCGGACCGGCGGTGACAGTCTGCGGTCGATCTTAAGGGGTTTCTGGAAAGGGTTCAGCCCACCGGCAAACTCACCTTTTATTGCGATTATCGGCTTGGCCGTAAACGCAACCGCATCAAGATCGGTTCCCCACCTCAACTGACTCCCGCCCAGGCCCGCGACCGGGCAAGAGAGATTCTTGCCAGCGCGATCTATGTGCCGCAACCCATTCATCTTTGAGCGGAAACTTGATGATAACTGACTTCATGTTCTTTCCTTCGCCTAACGGTTGATTTCGGATGCTTAGACATGCTTTATCTCGTTTTCATCCGGAAACATAGGAGTTTCCGGATGGAAACTATCTAAATCTGAATCAGTCATTTTCATTCTCTTCAGATAATATCGTTTTTCATTTGTTCAAATTCTTCTTTAGTAATTTCGCCTTTGGCATATCGCTTTTTCAAGATTTCCAAGGCGGACTCTGAGCTTTTCACATTATCGTAATATTGACTGGGACCACACCATGGTGCTCTGATATTGCCCCGTCCAAATATTAGGTAAACAACAATCAACATTACAATGATCATAATGATTGGGAATATCCACATTCCACCGCTCCAAAAATATCCTGGTCCCATTTTTAGTCTCCTTTATTTTGACACATAACGTCCAGCATAACCGGCTGGCAATGGAGCGCAGCGGAATTTGCAGTCCGTGTTGATGCGGTTGTTAGGCCTGCGGCTTTACTGCTTCAATAGTAGCCGAAACAATATAATTCTCGATCTTGCTTCCGGGTGCCCAATCACGGATAAAGGTTTTACTCTCATCTTTTGGTCTGATACGTATGTTTTCAAAGCCAGCTTGCCGCAACATGGATTCGAGTTCCGGGATGAAAGATGCGCCGCTCACGCATCCAGTATACATAGCCATATCTTTCTTTACGGGGTCAGGCATTTCGGCAGTGGCTACAACATCAGAAATCGCCAGCCGTCCGCCTGATTTCAATACGCGGAAAGCCTCGCTGAATACCCTTTGTTTTTCGGGGGAAAGATTGATTACACAATTCGAGATGATGATATCAACAATCCCATCGGCAATTGGAAGATTCTCCAACTCCCCCAATCGAAAATCGACATTTCTGAATCCGGCTTTCTCAGCATTCCGACGGGATTTGGTGATCATCTCCGGCGTCATGTCAACACCGATAACCTGTCCATCGTCTCCAACTGCTCGTGCAGCCAGATAAGAGTCGAACCCTCCGCCGCTGCCGAGATCGAGTACTGTTTCGCCGGGTTGCAAGGAAGCGATAGCTTGCGGATTGCCACACCCAAGACCCATGTTCGCTCCTTCCGGCACAGCAGCCACCTCCTCGCTGGAGTAACCCAACCCAAGCGAAATATCAGCCGCCCTCACCTCGCTTGGTGTTCCACAACAGGATGGTGAGCAACCGCACCCGGCGCTCCCTGATACAGCAACCTTTGCGTAATTCTCCCGAACCGCACTACGAATCTCGTCATTCATTAACTTGTCCATTTGGAACCTCCTCTATAGGGTTTATGGTTATGAGCAACGCTCACCCTAATAGACGGAGAAAGACCCAAAAGGACGCAAACGATCGGCAGTCGCTGGTGATCAACAGATATCACAGCCTCGCTCCTTTCGTTCGTAACCACAGAGTCGGCCACTATGATCAAACTCAAGCTGACAACACTCGGATAGCATATTTTTCAAAAGGGCACGCCCCCGTTGTACTCTGGATTTGGTGCCGGAAAGCGAAGTGCCCTGCAATTTGGCAACTTCTTTCTGCGTCAATCCTTTTAATTCTGACAAAATGATTGCTTCTCGATAGTTCTTGGGTAGCAGTTGTATCATGGGTTGCAGGCATTCCGACAATTCTTGAGTAACCTCTTCGGCGGAATCAGTTTCGGGATTTGAAAACCATTCAGGAATATCTACTGTGGGCTTCTGCGACCTGAAATAGTCGACGATAGCATTTCGTGCAATTTGGTAGATCCAGCTTTTCAGCTTTGTATCATCCTTCAGAGACGCCAAACTGGAATGTATTTTCAGGAATACGTCCTGAAGAATATCGTCTGTAGCTGCTTCATAGGAAATTTTGCTTTTGATAAAAGCGCGAAGCCTTGAATGATACTCCTTCCACACTTCTTCTGGTAAGTTCATTAATTCTCCATAGGCCTAACTTACATTGTGCAGATTCAACAAAAAGTACATCTACAGACTGATATACAGAATCAATTTAACCAAGCGAATAGTGATATTCTCTAGAATCACCCCTCTACCACCGGATACGCACCTTGCGCAAACTCCAGCACCCGCAGCATCACCGCATCGCCCAAATCTCTCGTGCCTCGGCTTCCCGCTCTTACCGCAACCAGATCCTTCCCCTGTGACCCAAAGATAATACTCTCCACCAATCTTTCGGCGTCTGCTTCATCCTTCAATATTTGCATGGCCTCATGCGGCATGAGGTTGAGCATCTCCGCGTATTTTTCTTTCGTCATCCCGGCCTTTTTCCATGGCTTGATCGTGTCGTATTTCTTGCGACTAATGCCCAGGATAGCCCAGGGCTTTTCGCGGGAGAGTTGTTCTTTGAGTGTCGGCATAAAGTCGTAGACAACTGTCGCGAAATGTCATGACTTGGCAATTATCATGCTCTTGCCGATATTCCAGCAAGATCCAACCTGGCTGCCGAGGCTCCAGTAGTGGGGACCGGCCATGTCGAAAAGCAGCGGGTCGACTTTTTGGACGTCGATCTTGCCGTCCACTTCACTCATCCAGCACATCCCGCACCAAGGCTGCCAGTTCCTTCAGTTGATAAGGCTTGCTAAGAAAGGCTTTGGCACCCGAAGCAAGTGCATCCTTGCCATGGTCATTGGCCGTGTAGCCGCTGGCAATGATCACCCTAACAGCGGGATCGAACATCACGAGTTCTCTTAGGCAGCGATGCCCGCCCATGCCGGGCATATTCAGGTCCAGCAAGACCAAGTCGATGGACTTGCCTTCATCTTTGTAGATGCACACGGCATCCTCGCCAGTGGCACAACTTTTCACGGAGTATCCGAGGGACTCCAGGGCTTCTTTTGTCAACTCTCGGATTTCAGGCTCGTCGTCGACCACCAGGATGGTTTCGTGGCCGCCCTGGGGTGATGATTCCGTCAATAGTTCCGTTTCAGGTATATCGCCTTGTTCCCCAGTAGGCAGATACACCCTGAACGTCGTGCCCAGTCCCGGCTCGCTGTAGCACTGGATATGCCCACCATGGGCTTTGATAATGCCGTAGACCGAGGCCAGCCCGAGACCCGTCCCCTTGCCCACCTCCTTGGTGGTGAAGAAAGGGTCGAAGATATGATCCAGAATCTCCTTATCCATGCCGCGGCCTGTGTCCGTGACGATCAGAAGCACATGAGGTCCGACGGAAGCGCCCGGATGGAGCCTCATGAACGCCTCGTCCAGAACCACATTGCCCGTCTCCACCATCAGCTTCCCGCCATCCGGCATGGCGTCCACGGCATTGCTCGCCAGGTTGAGCAGAATCTGTTCGATCTGTACCGGGTCGGCAAAAAGGGGCCAGGCTTTTGGATCGAGGTGAAGTTTCAGGGCGACCATCTTGGGAATGGTCCGCTCCAGCATCCGGGCCACCTCGCGCACTTCCCGGTTCACATCGACCCGTTCCTTGACGGCTTCGGCTTTGCGGCTGAAGAGCAGAAGCTGCTGAACCAGTTTCGTCCCCCGGTCCAGGGACCTGGCGACGGATTTCAGCCTGTTCAGCCCCGGGGGGTCGATGGATGGGTTCAGGGCCAGCAACTCGATATTGCCCCGCATGAGATGGAGCAGGTTGTTGAAGTCATGGGCCACGCCTCCGGCCAAAATGCCCACGGATTCCATCTTCTGGGCCTGGAGAAACTGGGCCTGGAGTTTCGCGTTCTCCTGCTCGGCCCGTTTACGTTCAGATATGTCGCGGATCACGTAGACCATGCCTACAGCCTTGGTCTCTCTATCGCGGATCACGGCGCCATTGACCTCCGCGTCAATGACAATTCCGTCATCAATGTTCAACTGGTATTCCTGGGGGCCGATGCTCTTTTCAAGTCGTGCCAGGGCATTGTCCATGGCCCGTTGACGATCATGCCCGGCAACCACGGAAAAGATGTTTCGGCCAAGGATGCTCGTCTCAGGAACATTCTCCAATCCCGGGAAAGCCATTTCATTGACAAAGGTGATCGTGCCTTCCATGTCGGTCCTGATGATCAGGTCCGGCACGGCCTGCAAAATCTTGCGCTGCATCTCTTCGCTTTCCAGCAGCGATTCCTCGGTCCGTTTGCGAGTGGTGATGTCCATGGCCAGTTCAAAGCGGACATCCCGCCCGTCCGACCATTTGATAATGCGGTCAACAATGGCAAAGTGTCTGTCCAG
>SKYX01000139.1 GCA_007127655.1 Desulfonatronum sp. | reverse complement strand
TGGCCCAGGGCATGGTGCTCAAGGACGGGGCCAAGATGAGCAAGAGCAAGGGCAACGTGGTTTCCCCGGATGAAATGACCGTGCGCTACGGCGCGGACGCGGTGCGCCTGTTCCTGCTCTTCGCCGCCCCGGCGGAACGCGACCTGGACTGGAGCGACTCCGGGATTGAGGGCGCCCAGCGGTTCACCCACCGACTGTGGCGGCTGGTACTGGAACTGGAAGGGGATCTTCAGGCCGCGACACCCTGCTCGGCTTCCGCCGAGGACGTCCGGGCCGCGGGGGTTCCCGAGGCCGCGACCCTGCGCCGCAAGGAGCACGCCACCGTGGTCAAGGTGGCCGGGGACATCGCGGATCGGTTTCAGTTCAACACGGCCATCGCCGCGGTCATGGAACTGGTGAACACCCTGTACCAGACCAAGGACGTGCTGCGGAAAACAGAGCCGGGGCGGCGCGTGCTGTCCTCGGCCGTGGCTTCCACCCTGGCCGTGCTCTCGCCGGTCACGCCGCATTTGTGCGAGGAACTCTGGCAGCGTCTCGGGCACGCGGAACTGCTCTCCGGCCAACCCTGGCCGACCCACGATCCCCAGGCCCTGGTCCGGGACGAAGTGACCATCGTGGTCCAGGTGGACGGCAAGGTCCGCTCCAAACTCACCGTGCCCGCCGATGCCACGGCCGAGGACGTTCAACCGCAAGCCCTGGCCAGCGAGAACATCCAGAAACACCTGGCCGGTCGCGAAGTGGCCAAAATGGTCTTCGTCCCCGGCAAACTGCTGAGCATCGTCACGAAGAAGTAAAGGGCGGCTCGATTTTCCCCAACCACACCATGCCGCCCAACCCGCCATTTTTCTTTTGCGTTTGTCCGGATCCCTGGATGATCCAGCGGGTGATTCGCGAAAGGCTCCAGGCTGCTGGTTGTGGGGAGTGGAGCCGGACGACGCATTGGGCGGACGAGCCCTTGGAATCGAGCTTCTGGTCCTCCCTGTCCATGCCCGGCCTGCTCAGTTTGCTGGGCCAGGGCCGGGTTTTGGTTTTGCGGCGGGCCAACGCTCTGACGGTCAAGGTCTGGTCCGACCTGGAGCCGTTGCTCCGTAAAGGTAAGCCGGACTTGTGGGTCTTTTTCTGCCTGGAAGGAGAGTGGAAGGGTAAGACTCCAGCCGTGCCGGTGGTTCTGGAGAAACAGCCTTTTTTCAAAGCGGCCCGGAAAAGGCAATGGATCTGGCAGTCACCGGGCATGACACCCCAGACTTTGCGTACGGAATTGAAGGCCTGGGCCAAACGGTGCGGGGTCGGGTTCGCGCCATCCGTGGAGGAAAAACTGGCCGGGCTGCTGCCGCTGGACGGGGCCCGATTCGGCAATGAGCTGCAAAAACTGGAACTGGCCCTGGGGGAGCGGCAACGGGTGGAAGCCTCGGACTTGGGGCTGTTTGGCGAAGCGACCTCCCTGGACAATTTTACCTTTTTGCGCGGCATGCTTCAATCCTCGGCCAACCTGGGTGTCTGGCAAACCGTGCTGTTGGACAGAGAAGCCAGTAACTCGGGAATGCTGATGCCCGTGCTGGGTCTGCTCCAGCGGGAGATGCGCATCCTCTGGATGCTCAACGTCGGCGAGGACGGCGCCGTCAACCTGCCCCCTTACATCAAGGGCGAAAAGAAGCGTTTGGCCACACAGTTGGGCGAGCAGGGCATCGCCCGGGTCATCGACCTGGTTTTTCAAGCTGAATCCGACCTAAAATCCGGCCGCAAGCAAGCCGACCAAATCCTGGAATACCTCGTCTCCAGCCTCTCTCAGCGCCCCGGCTCACATCCTTGAGTCGGATTCTTGCTCCTCTTGCTCCATTTCACCACCTCTTCCTCAGACAAACTCTCCGGCGGTCAACCTCTTTCACGCTTGAAGCCTCATCAATCAACCGTGAACCACTGAACCCTGAACCCAAAGTTCCAGTTTGCTTTCTCGAAATTTGCTGATACGAGACGGCTTGTTGCAGCCTTTTTACGATTTTTAGCTGTTTTTTTGTTGAGCAAAGCTGTTTTTTGTTGCCAAACTCTTCATCCGTGCCTATATGCCATGGACAAACACTATCTCGGACACCGAAAACGACTCAAAGAACGCCTGTCTCGTAATTCCCAGGGCCTAGCGGACTATGAAATTCTGGAATTGTTGCTCGGCTATGCCTTACCCCGACGAGACACCAAAGAGTTGGCCAAGGCGTTGCTGGCTAGGTGCGGGTCGCTGCGCGGATTGTTTCATGCCTCCGCCGAAGATTTGGCAGACGTCCCGGGGATGAGTCCCAGCGTGAACATGCTGCTGAACGTCTGGCGGGAATTCTGGAGTCGGGTACAGGAAGGGTTGGTCCAGGAAAGGGAAGTATTCAACCATCCCCGAATCGTAGCGGACTTCGCCATCGCCCGGCTTGGCCAGGAGCGGACCGAGCAGTTCTGGGTGGCCCTGGTGGACAACAAGAACCGGCTGGTCCACTGGCAGCGGGTCAGCCGGGGCACGGTGGATCAAACGCCGGTCTATCCCCGGGAAATCCTACGGCTGGTCCTGAACCACCAGGCCAGCGGCCTGATCCTGGTTCACAACCATCCCGGCGGGGACCCCAAGCCTTCGGTCCAGGATCAGGAATTGACCAAAAAGATGCAGCGCGCGGCCCAGGAGATGGACATTCGCGTTTTAGATCATATTGTGGTCACGGACCAGGACTATTTCAGTTTTCAAGCCCAAGGGCTGCTGTAAGCCGCCTGGAGAGGACAAACAGTTGAATATCTTGCATGCCCATGTACGTGGACGAGTTCAGGGGGTGTATTTTCGAGGCTGGACCCGGGGCCAAGCCCAGCGTCTGGGGTTGAACGGCTGGGTGCGCAATCTCCGGGACGGACGAGTGGAGGTTCTGGCCCAGGGCGATGAAGCGGCGTTGCGGGAGTTGGAAAAGCTGCTCTGGCAGGGACCTTCCTTCAGTAGGGTGGACGACGTCGCGGTCTCGGCCGTCACGGAGGAAGGGTCACTCTCGAAGGGCTTTCACATCGCCCCGACGGCGTGACGAAGAGGCTATCCCGGGAAGGCCGTGCCCCAATAATATGCGATGAATTATAACGACGGGATGGTTTAGAACAGGTTGAAAGTTGACGGCTGATAGGCACCTTGGGAAACCCCATGCGGATGCACGGCCTTCCGTAGGGGCGGTTCGCGAACCGCTCCTACTCGGAAAGTATCAACATGTATTTCCGTCAGAATGAACCAGCCCATTGTAACGACGCGAATTTTTAAAGGAGTATATTGCGAATATGAGTACGAAAAACGAAAATCAACAAGTGGATATCGTCGCCGACTCCGAAGAGCAGGAGGCGCATGTGAAGCGCGGCCCGGAAGTGGAGCCCGTTTCCGAATCCGAGGATCGGGATGGAGGCAATGCGGGGCAGGAGATGCCCAAGCACGTTCCGCTTTTGCCGGTGCGGGACGTGGTCGTCTTCAATTACATGATCTTGCCGCTTTTTGTGGGTCGAGAGCGGTCCATCAACGCGGTGGACGCGGCCCTGAACAGCAATCGACACATCCTGATCTCCACCCAGAAAGAAGAAAAGACCGACGATCCCGGGCCGGAGGAAGTCCACTCCGTGGGCACCCTGGCCACGATCATGCGCATGCTCAAGATGCCCGACGGGCGCTTGAAGGTGCTGGTTCAGGGCGTGACCCGGGCCCGGATCACCGGTTACGTGCAAAACGAACCATTCCATATGGTGGAAATCGAGCCCATCGAAGAGGAGGAGTTCCGCGAGCCTTCGCCGCAACTGGAGGCCATGGTTCGCACTGCAAGGGAGCAGAGCGAGAAGATTCTCTCCCTGCGCGGTATCGCCTCTCCGGATGTGTTGGCCGTGCTGAACAGCGTGGAGGAACCTGGTCGCTTGGCGGATCTGATCGCGTCCAACCTGCGGATGAAAGTCGAAGACGCCCAGGAAATCCTGGCCTGCGAGAATCCGGTTCAGCGCCTGGCTCTGGTCAACAAACAGTTGATCAAGGAGGCCGAGGTCGCGGAGATGCAGGCCAAGATTCAAAGCATGGCCAAGGAAGGCATGGACAAGGCCCAGCGGGAATTTTTCCTGCGTGAGCAACTCAAGGCCATTCGCAAGGAATTGGGCGACTCCGCGGAAGGGGAAGAGGATCTGGAAGAACTGCGCACAGCCCTGAAAAAGGCCGGATTGCCCAAGGAGGTGCGCAAGGAAGCGGACAAGCAGCTCAAACGGTTGGAGTCCATGCATCCGGAGTCCTCGGAAGCCACGGTCATCCGGACGTATCTGGACTGGCTCGTAGAACTGCCCTGGAAAAAGCTGTCCAAGGACCAGTTGATCATTCAAAAAGCCAAGACTGTCCTGGACGACGACCACTACGGCCTGGACAAGGTCAAGGACCGCATTTTGGAATACCTGAGCGTGCGCAAGCTCAACCCGGACATGAAGGGGCCGATTCTTTGCTTCGTCGGCCCTCCGGGCGTTGGCAAGACCTCCCTGGGGCGGTCCATCGCCAGTTCCCTGGGCCGCAAGTTCGTGCGTATGTCTTTGGGCGGAATTCGGGATGAGGCCGAAATTCGGGGCCATCGCCGGACCTACATCGGTTCCATGCCCGGGCGGATCATCCAGAGCATCAAGCAGGCCGGGACCCGCAACCCGGTGATCATGCTGGACGAGGTGGATAAGGTGGGCACGGACTTTCGTGGCGATCCGTCTTCTGCTTTGTTGGAAGTTCTGGACCCGGAACAGAACTTCACCTTCAGCGACCACTATCTGAACGTGCCCTTCGACCTGTCCAAGGTCATGTTTATCTGCACGGCCAACGTCCTGGACACCATCCCCTCGGCCCTGCTGGACCGGATGGAGGTGATCCGCATCCCCGGATACACCGAGGCCGAGAAGATCAAGATCGCTAGGCGCTACCTGTTGCCCAGGCAGATCAAGGAAAACGGCCTGAAACCGGATGATGTGGTCATCTCAGATCAGATCCTCAGCAAGATGATCC
>SKYX01000264.1 GCA_007127655.1 Desulfonatronum sp. | reverse complement strand
CTTGGCGCTGGGCAACGGCTTGATGAACGATTCCTGGTTCAGTCAAACAGTCGATCCGTTCCAAAAAGGGCAAACCAGCCTCAAAAATTTCAGATGGTTACGTGAGAACAAAATTGCCCTGGCGTATGCCCAATCCAGTTCCCGATCATCCGAGTGCTCCGAGCGAGCAAACCGTCTTGGCGGATATTGTCGGCTTTGAAAAGCGCCTCTTCCAGCTTCGGAAGCAGTTGGGGACGCTGCTCTGGATGACCTGGGCAACGCGTCTGGGCGTTTTGGTTTTGGTGTTCCATGTCTTTGATCTCCGGTAATCCCCGTCGATCTTCATTGATTGGCCGTCCTTGCCAAGTATAAACCTCGAAAACTCTTTGCATCGCCATATTCATGCCAAAAAAACAAAAAAAAGCCCTGATCATGGGCATCTCCGGGCAGGACGGGGCCTATTTGTCGAAGCTGCTGCTGGACAAGGGCTACCAAGTTTTCGGTACGTCCCGAGACGTGCAGATGTCCTCGTTCGCGAACCTGCGGCAACTGGAGGTGCTGGACCGGGTCACGCTGTATTCCGTGGCCGTGAATGATTTTCGCAGCGTGTTGCAAGCCATCATTCGCTCCGATCCGGACGAAATCTACAATCTGGCCGGTCAGAGTTCCGTGGGCCTGTCTTTTGAACAGCCGATGGAAACCTTCGAGAGCATCAGTGTCGGGGTGATCAATCTGTTGGAGGCGATTCGTTTTTTTGAACGACCGGTACGGTTGTACAACGCCGGTTCCAGCGAATGCTTCGGAAATACCCAAGGAGTGCCCGCCAACGAAGAGACCCCGTACCGGCCACGCAGTCCCTATGCCGTGGCCAAGTCCGCGGCGTTCTGGGAAGTGGCCAATTATCGCGAGGCTTACGGTCTCTACGCCTGCTCAGGAATCCTCTTCAACCATGAGTCCCCTCTGCGTCCGGAACGCTTCGTGACCCAGAAAATCGTGGCCGCTGCCTGTCGGATCGCCCAGGAGGGCGGCGAATTATCCCTGGGCAACATTGACGTGCAGCGGGACTGGGGCTGGGCCCCGGAATACGTGGAAGCCATGTGGCTGATGCTCCAGCAGGACACCCCGGACGACTACGTGATCGCCACCGGGCAAACCTTCAGCCTTGAAAATTTTGTCCGAATGGTTTTCGAGCGCCTTGACCTGGACTGGACCCGCCATGTGCGCACCAATCCCGAATTCATCCGCCCCACGGACATCATGATCAGTCGCGCCGACCCGACCAAGGCCGCGCGAGAATTAGGGTGGCGAGCCAAGTTCTCCATGCCGGACGTGGTTCGGATGATGGTCGAGGCGAGGGTGAAGGTATAGAAGACAGAATTCAGGAGTCAGAATTCAGGAGACAGGAGTCAGAAGAGAGAGACGTCGCATGTTTGGCGACAGGACGGGTAGTGACAAGTCGAGGGGCTGTGATCCTGCCTCCAGCTTCAGAACCGTTGAACCGTGAACCATTGAACCGTTGAACTTTCATAACCGTTGAACCCAAGAATAATGTCTGAAACCACCGATATCACCGCGGCGGGAATCTCCGTCGACGAACTCAATGCCAAGATCGACGCCGTATTGGCGGAAATGGACGCGGATCAGGGCGATCCAATGATCAAGGCCCTGCAGGACGACATCGCCTTGCGCAGCTATCATGTGGAAGGCCTGGTCAACGAAGCGGCCCAGTGTTTCCCGTCCAGAACTGTGCTGCCGGCCAGGATGAGCCGGTTTCCCCTGAAGTACCTCGGATTTCTGCATCGCTTCATCCTGAGATTCTACGAGGTGCTGTTCCGGGAGCAGCGTACGGTGAATCTGGCCCTGATCAAGGCCTTGCGGGAGTCCATGGCCATCAATCGTCAGCTCAACGAGCAGGTCCGGCGCGGGCAGCACAACCTGGCCGAGGTATTGCGCGACGTTCAGGGCCGGGCCGCGGCTCAGCAGGCCATGGTGGACCGCCTGGAAAGCGAGTTGCGGGAATTGCGGGAACGCGGCTGACGTTGCGGCGGATAGTCTCGGCCACGTCGTCTCGACCAAGCGTTCCCGGCCAGATATTTCGTGATCCGATCCGGACCGCGTCTTCTCATCACTTCATCGATCCGATTTCACCGTGCATACCAATTCCATAGGGCGAACCATCGCCATCGTCATTCCCTGGTTCGGCAAGGACCTCAAGGGCGGGGCTGAACAGCAGGCTTGGCAGATGGCCACCCGGCTGGCGGCTCGGGGCCATGGCGTCGAGGTGCTGACCACCTGCGGTCGCTCGTTTCAGGACCATTGGGCCAAGAACCATTACCCCGAAGGCATAAGCCGCGAGGATGGAATGGTGATTCGCCGCTTCGCCTTGCGCCGGAGTTCCTTCCAGGATTTCAACGCATTGAACGGTCATTTGCTGCGCCTGGATCGGAATATGTTGAAGCCCGGAGTCAGTCCGGTACCCGGCAACGCATCCGAAGTTTTCGCCTCAGACAGCGTCAATGCCCAGGGACTGTTGAACCATCTGCGCGGGCAGGGCCAAAACTACGCCGCCGTGATCTTTCTGCCCTATCTGTACGGGCCTATTTTGAACGGGCTGCCGCTGGTGGCGGAGCGGGCCTTTCTGATGCCCTGTCTGCACGACGAGGCTTACGCTTATCTCTCCCAGGTGGAGCGAATTTTTCGGCAGGCCAAGGGCATTCTGTACCTCTCCGCCGGAGAACAGGCCCTGGCCGAGCGACTCTACGGCCCCGGGATCGTCACAAAGGGTGTGCTGGTGGGCGCTGGGGTGGAACTGGTCGCTCCACATGCCGGGTCGGACACGAATCGGATTTTAGATCAGGCGGGCGAAGCCTTCGTGCTTTGTCTGGGCCGAAGGGATCTGCATAAGAATACCAACTTTCTGGTTCAAGCCCATCAAGCTTATCAGGCCCGCCACCCGGAGTCCCGGTTGCGACTGGTTCTTGCCGGTCCGGGGGATCGTTCCTACGACGACCGGGAGCGTGGCGTGGTGGATCTTGGTTTGGTGAGCGAAGAAGACAAGGCCGTTCTCTTGGCCAAATGCCGGGCCTTGTTTCATCCCAGCGAGAACGAGAGCTATTCGCGGGTGATCATGGAGGCCTGGTTCAGTGAGCGACCGGTGGCGGCCCACGGACGCTGTCTGGCCACGGCCACGGTGGTCCGCCGGAGTGGCGGCGGCTGGCTGGCGGAGACCCTGGATCAATGGGCTGATTTGTTCGCGACCGTGGAGCAGGCGTCCGAAACCGAGCTGAGCGCTCTGGGGCGACTGGGCCAGGCCTATGCCCGGGAACACGCTTCCTGGGAGCGGGTGGTGGATCGCTATGAACATGCGTTGGGCCTGATTCCGACCTCGACCCCTGCGCCGAGGCCGGAAACAAGCCGTGTCGAAGTGCGCTCCTCGGGTCGGTCGGTCCACCAGATCGTGGCCGGATTTCGCCTGGGCGACGCCATTTCCAATTATGCCCGGGCCATCCGGGAACAGCTCATTGCCCGGGGATTCGCCTCGGAAATCTATTTGCCCGGGCAGCACCTGGATTCCGCGGCCCGACACTTGGCCCATCCTTATCAGGACGGTTGCATCAAGCCCGGCGACGGCCTGATCTACCACCATTCCATCGGTTCGGATTTGACCCCATTTGCTGCAAGTCACAATGGACCGAAGTGTCTGATCTACCATAATATCACTCCGGCTCATTTCTATACGCCCTACAGCGACGCTCGGGTGAGCCTGCTGGAAGGCGGTCGGACTGAACTCGGATTATTGGCGGCCAAATTTTCTCTTAGCGTCGGCGTATCCGCCTACAATGCCCAGGAACTGGCTCAGACCGGATTTCATGATCCGGGCGTACTGCCCTTGATCGTGGACCCCGGCCAGTGGAACAACTCTCCAGGGCCGACCCTGATGGCCCGGTTTCAGGACGGACGAACGAATATTTTGTTCGTGGGACGAGTGGCACCCAACAAACGTCAGGACCAACTGATCAGGGCCTTTGCCGCGTACCGGACCCTGGATCCTTTTGCCCGGTTGATCCTGGTGGGCGGCTACGACTTGGCGGACCCTTATTATGTCAGCCTGACCTGGATGGTGGACAAGTTTGGCTTGAGAAACAACGTGCTGTTTCTTGGAAGCATTTCGGATTCGAACTTGCAGTCCTGCTACCGCACGGCCCATTTGTTTTGGTCCATGAGTGAGCACGAGGGCTTTGGCGTGCCGCTGATTGAAGCCATGTGGTTCAATATCCCCGTGCTGGCTTTAGCCCGTTCCGCGGTCTCGGAGACCATGGGCGGAGCTGGAGTGCTGATCCACCACGTGGAGAGTTCTTCCCGGCTGGCCGCTCTGGCCCATGTGCTGATCCGCGACGACCAAATCCATCAGCGGGTGATCCAGTCTCAACGGGAGCGCCGGGAAGCCTTCGTGGCCGAGAGGTTCCATGATCGATTCCAGCGGGTTTTAGATCGAATGGAGCTGGGCTGAGCATGGGTACGATTGAATTTTACCTGATTATCGAACAGTTATGAAACAAGTTGAGTTGCAATCATGATAAAATTATCGGTTGTCGTGCCTTTGTACAACGAAGAGGGCAACGTGGTGGAACTGCACCGAGAGATCAAGGATGTCTGCGAAGCCAACGGGTATATGTATGAAATCATCCTGGTGGACGACGGGTCCGAGGATGAGACGCTGAAGCGGGCCAAGGAATGTTCACCTGCGAAGATTATTCGCTTTCGCCGTAACTTCGGGCAAACAGCTGCTTTCGACGCTGGAATCAAGCAGTCCCGCTACCGGTATATCGTGACCATGGATGGGGATCGGCAGAATGACCCCCGGGACATCCCCCGGATGATCGCTTTTTTGGAAGAGCATGACTATGATGTGGTTTCAGGATGGCGCAAGAATCGAAAGGATAATTTTTCCAAGCGGTTCTTTTCCAACGGGGCCAAGATGTTGCGGGACGTGCTGGTCAAGGACAGGATTCACGACAGTGGCTGTGCCTTGAAGGTCTATCGGCGAGAGTGTTTCGAGAACATTAACCTGTTCGGCGAGATGCACCGCTTTATTCCGGCCCTGCTGAAGATCAAGGGCTTCACCGTGGGCGAGGTGGAGGTCAATCATCGGCCCCGGATCGCCGGGGTCTCCAAGTACAACTGGAAACGGGCCATGAAGGGTTTCGTGGACATGGTTTCCGTGTGGTTTTGGAACAAGTACGCGGTCCGGCCCTTGCATCTGCTGGGCGGAGCCGGAATGGTCCTGCTGGGTATCGGAATGATTTTCTCGTTATATACGTTGGTCTTGTTCCTGAAGGGACAAAACCTTTCCAACACGGTCTGGCCGCTCCTGTCCGCCTTTTCCGTGATCACCGGATTGCAACTCTTTGTCAGCGGCCTCCTCGCGGACATGATGTCCAAGCTCTACTACGAGAAATCCAAGGATAAGTCCTATATTATTCGCGAGATCATCGAGCGATAAGACTTTAGGGAGCCAAATATCATGCGAATGGAAGACATATCGGCCCTGGTTGCGCTGGACGTTCTGCTTCCGGCCTTGGGCTTGGCGGGATTGCTCCTGCCTGGCCTGATCGCCATGGGCGCGGTGTTCGTGGCCGTGCTTACGGCCGCGGCGTACAGAAAAAAAACCAGGGTTTTCGCGGACAAACTGGCCAAGCAGATTTCCGAGTTCGGCATGCTCGTTTTGGGCGTGTGGCTGTTGCTCATTTCAGCGAGGTGGGGACTGTGGATCGGCGATATCTGGCCGGTGTCCGGGACGCTGCGGCAATTTTACCACCTTTTTTTCGACATCCCCGGGCACGTGGGCATGCTGGCTGTCTTGACGTCCATCATCGTCGCCCGGGCTTGGAGGCGACACAAGAAGGGTGCCGCTGTGCACTTCGTACTCGGCGCTCTTTCCTGCTTGGCCTGGATGGCCGCCCTGATGCTTTTCGTGGTCGGCTGGCAGGAAATCAGTCGTTTTGAGGGTTTGGCCCCTAAAATGGATCCCCTGGCTCTGCCGGAGTTGCTTCAGCATCCCACGGCTTGGCTGATCTGGGCCCAAGGGCTGTTTTTGGCCCTGGCCCTGGCCGGCGGGGCGGGGCTGCTGTTTCTGGTGGTGCGGCGCAACAAGGAAGACTACGGACGGGACTACTACGCCTGGGCCACGCGGACTTGCGCCGCCAGGGCCTTGAGTTCCGGAGTGGTCCAGGCGCTTTGGGGCGTGGCGGCGTTTGCCGCTCTGTGCCTGCCTTGGGCCGAGATGGTGCTCCAGGACCAGTCCCTCCGGCTTTCGATGGCCCTTACGGCGTTATCTGAATCTTCGGCCCTTGTGGCCATGCTGGCGTTTCTGATTTTATCCCTGCTGGCCTGGTTGAGCCTGGTTCCGTTGATCAAAAGCCAGAATCCCATGCGCCTGAAAGGACTGATGCTGGGGCACGTCATCATCGTGTTCCTCAGCCTGACCGTGTTGGTCATGACGTTCCATTCATTTTTTTAATGGTCGAGGCGTACTGTTTTGCAATAAATCTCTTCCGTCCCTATGAGCTTTGGATATCTTCGTCTGCTAACCCTAAATGAACCGAAAACTGTCTTTATATATTCGGAATGGAGCACACTGACCCATGATAAAAACCTTACGGCTTTCTTTTTTTGTTTCGGCCTTGGCATTCTTTTTCTGCGGGCTTGCCCTCAAGGCAGCTGATGCTCAAAACACGTCCGGAAACATCACGCCGTCCGAGATTCAGGCGCTGCTTAAGGCCCATCCTGAGTTGGTGTTGGATGTGTTGCGGGACAATCCCGCCGAACTGGTGGAAATTCTGGAACAGGCCGTAATGGCCAAGCGGGAGGCGGATCAGCGTCGGCAGGAACAGGCTGACCTGGCCATGGTGCGTAATCCGGAAGTGTCTTTCAAACGTCCCATCCGGGGCAATCCGGATGCCACGGTGACAATTGTCGAATATTCAGATTTTCAGTGTCCGTATTGCAGTCAGGCCACGGAGACCGTGAAACGCCTGATGGTCCTGGATCAGGCCGGAGAATTGCGCCTGGTGTTCAAACATCTGCCCCTGAATCCGGTTTCCCATGAACTGGCCCTGGCTTTCGAGGCCGCGGCCCTGCAAAGCCATGATGCGGCCTGGGAGTTGCATGACCGGCTTTTTGAGCAACAGGGCCGGTTGCGGGGCGGGGCTGAGGCCGTGCTTCAGGAAATCGTCGCCGAACTCGGTCTCGACCCGGAGCGGTTCGCCGAGGACCGCAAGCGCCCGGAATTGGCTGAACTGATCCAGGCCGATATGGAAGAGGCCCGTAAATTCGGCTTCAGCGGCACTCCCATGTTTCTGGTCAACGGCATGCCGCTGCGAGGGGCCGTTCCGTTGTCCGAGTTTCAGCGCGTCATTGAACTGGCCAAGACGCGGGACGCGGCCGAGTCGAACTAAAGGTTGATGAGGAGATGAACACATGACGAACACCACCAACAGCATTGCTCCCAATTTCATCAAGACCATCGTCGAGGAAGACCTGCGGGCCGGAAAAAACAACGGGCGGGTGACGACCCGATTTCCCCCGGAACCCAACGGATATCTGCATATCGGTCACGCCAAGTCTATCTGCCTGAATTTTGGCTTGGCCCGTGAATTCAGCGGAGCCTGCCACCTGCGTTTCGACGACACCAATCCAATCAAGGAGGACGTGGAATACGTGGAGTCCATCAAGCGCGACGTGCGCTGGCTGGGCTTCGACTGGGGCGACAACCTGTTCTACGCCTCGGACTACTTCGAACGGCTGCACGACTACGCCCAGGAGTTGATCCGTCGGGACAAGGCCTACGTTTGCAGCCTGAGCGCCGAAGATATCCGGGCCTACCGCGGCACCTTGACCGAGCCGGGCCGAAACAGCCCGTACCGCGACCGAACCGTTGAAGAGAATCTTGATCTGTTCGCCCGGATGCGGGCCGGGGAGTTCAAGGACGGCGAACACGTGCTCCGGGCCAAGATTGACATGGCTTCGCCCAACGTCAGCCTGCGCGATCCGGTGATCTACCGGATCAAAAAGGCCGCCCATCACCGGACCGGAGACGCCTGGTGCATCTACCCCATGTACGACTTCGCCCACTGCCTGTCCGATTCCATCGAGGGGATCACCCATTCCATCTGCACCCTGGAGTTCGAAAACAACCGTCCCCTGTACCATTGGTTTCTGGACGCTCTCGAAACCCCGTGCCATCCGGAACAGATCGAGTTCGCCCGGCTGAACCTGAGCTACACCGTGCTCAGTAAACGCAAGCTGATCCAGCTCGTCCAGGACAAGGCCGTGTCTGGTTGGGACGACCCGCGGATGCCCACCATCACCGGCCTGCGGCGGCGGGGCGTGCCTCCGGAGGCGCTGCGGACATTCTGTGACCGGATTGGCGTGGCCCGGGCCGACTCTCTGGTGGATATTTCCATGTTGGAACACTGTGTCAGGGAGGTGCTCAACGCCCGTGCCCCGCGAGTGATGGCCGTGCTTCGGCCCCTGAAAGTGATAATTTCCAATTACCCGGAGGACCAGATAGACGAGCTGGAAGCCCCTCTGCACCCGGAGAGTCCGGAGATGGGAACGCGCGTGCTGCCCTTTGGTCGAGAGCTGTATATTGAGCGAGACGATTTCATGGAGGAGCCGCCCAAGAAGTTTTACCGGCTGGCTCCTGGCCGGGAAGTCCGGCTGCGCTACGGATACTACATCACCTGCCGGGAAGTGATCAAAAACAGCCTGGGCGAGGTGGTGGAACTGCATTGCACCTATGATCCGGCCTCACGGGGAGGGGGAACACCGGACGGGCGTAAGGTCAAGGCCACCCTGCACTGGGTCTGCGCCAAAACAGCCAAGCGGGCCACGGTCCGGATATACGACCATCTCTTCACCACGCCCAATCCCAACGAAGCCCCGGAAGGCAAGGACTTTCGCCACAATCTGAACCCCAACTCCCTGGAGATCCTGGAAAGCTGCCTGGTGGAGCCGCATCTGGCCGCGGCGGAAACGGGCAGCCGCTGGCAGTTCGAACGTCTGGGTTATTTCAGCGTGGACCCCGTGGACAGCACTCCGGAGGAACTGATCTTCAACCGGATCATTTCCCTGCGGGACTCCTGGGCCAAGGTCCAGGCCGCTGAGGGCAAGAAGGTTTGAGCCCATTGCCGTTCCTGAAAAGGAGCTACTCAGCTCATCCGAGAAAAAGTGGTCTGGATATCCGCCTTTGCTGATATGAGTGATTCGAAAACGACATTGAAAAACACGTCATTCTCGCGAAGAGGGGTGCGAGATCAAAGCCGCTGCTGAAGAAATTTGAACTCAACACCACGGGAGCTCGATGAAGATAACGGATATCTTGCGCTTCAGGGCGCTCAGGTTTGTCCTGGGGCTCCTGTTCGGGACCCTGGCCGTCGTCATGTCGGGTTGCGCTCCGGAGACAGCGACGCGATCGGCTTGCCGGGACGCTCTGGGTTGCGTCTGGGTTGAGCCGGGTGAGGCGGTAAAGCTTGTTAGTTTGCAGACCTTCAGCGGTCCTCTGACGACGGTCAGCGAAGAGCATGTTCGGACCTTGGCAATGCGTGTCGCTGAACTCGGCGGGCTGCATGGTCGGCCCGTGAGCATCGTCCGCGAGGATGAACGGTGTTCCTCGGCCGGGGGGCTGGTGGCGGCCCAGAAAATCGCCACGGATCCGGGTGTGGTCGCGATCCACGGCCCCCACTGTTCCAGCGCGGCCGTTCCCGCGGCCCGCGTTCTTTCCGAAGCGGGAATGGTCATGGTCTCAGGAACCGCAACGGCGCCTTCCCTGACTTCCAAGAGCGGAAAACGCGGTGATCACTACCAGCCGGGCTTTTTCCGGACTGCGGCCAATGATCAGTTTCAGGGGGTGGCCGCGGCCTCCTTTGTCTATGATTTCATGGGACTGCGCAGGGTCGCCACGGTCCATGACCAGAGCCCCTATACCACGGGCCTGACCGAGGCGTTTATAGAAGCCTTCCATTCCAAGGGCGGCGAGGTGGTTTTCACCGGCACCGTGGCCCGGGGAGACCGCAATATGCGGCCCGTGGCCCAGGCCATGGTCGGATATGGCCCGGAATTGCTTTTTTTGCCTATTTATTCTCCAGAGGCCGAATATTTGATCCAGGCCGTCCGGGTTGAACCGGACCTTTCCAATTTGATCTTGCTCAGCGCGGACTCCATCTTCAACCAATCATTCATTCAGGGCTGCGGCGATGCCTGCCAAGGCATGCTCTTCATCGCCCCGGACCAACTCCGTAACCCGGCCTACACCGCGTTTCTGGACCGCTACGTCCAGGCCCACGGTCAAGGTCCGGTGGGCTACTTCCATGCCCATGGCTACGACGCTGCGTCCATCCTGCTCCACGCCCTGGAGCTGGCCTCGTTTCCTGAGCCGGACGGCTCCCTGCGCATTGAACGGCAGCGTATCCGCGACGCTTTGTACGAACTGCACCGTTTTCCGGGGCTGACCGGGACGCTGAGCTGCGATACCTTTGGCGACTGCGGGGTCCCGCGGTTCAAGCTGATCCGCCTGGACGCGTCCATGGACTTTGAACAGGCGCTGCGCAACACCCTTGACGTTTATGCCCCCTGAACACCCTATGACTGCCTCTTCGAAGTCCAACCACGGCATGAGATTGACGATCCGTCAGTGGTGGCGCCGCTCGTCCATCGGCTTCAAGTTCGCGGCCATCATGGCCTTCATGCTCATGTTGATCATGTTCACCGCATTGACCGGGGCTCTTGCCCTGCGCATGACCCTGAACCATGTGCAAACCGTGATCATCGCCAGCACGGACATTCGCGAGCTGACTTTGGAAATCGACCGGGAACTGCAATACGCCCGGCAACTTGAGCGAGCCTTTTTTCAGCAGGTACCCAAAGTCGGATTTTCACCGGCCATGGCGTCCTATGGAGAGCCACTGCGACTGCGTATGGACGGCGTGATCAGCCTGACGAACGATTTGCGCGACAAGCTCAATGATCCGGCCATCAGCCAGAACTTGCGCGACGCGGTGCTGTATCTGGACTTTTATCTTTCCGCGGCGGAACGCTACGCCGAGGCGTTTGCCGAAGCCGTGCTGCTGGTTTCAGAGCTGGCCAAGGAAGACACCGGGCGGCAGACCACGCTGTTCGTGATCAACGACGTGCTGGTGGAACGGATGGAGATGCTCCGGCATTGGGATCTGCTCCTGCTGTTTCGTACGGCTCAGACCTGGCAGAATCGTTACCTGGCCACCCGGCAACACTCGGACATGCAATCCACCCTGAACGTGTTGAAAACCTTTGAAGACCGGTTGCTCGTCGACCCGGACCTTCCGGAAGTCAGTCGTTCGGATCTGCTGAACATGCTGCGTTATCACGGATACGTCGCCGAGCGGATTCTTGAGTTGGACCGGCTTTTGGAGGCTAAATTGCGGGAGTTCGACCTGCGGATTAACGCCTTGTTGCCCATTTCCGAACAGCTGGTGACCCAGGCCCGACTGGAGGTGGACCGGGCTTGGGAGAGCATCGCTAAAACACGCTTAAACGCCACCATGCTCTTGCTCTCGGCCGTGGTCTGCGCCGTGCTTTTGGGGTTGACCTCGGCCCTGTTCATGCACCGCTCCATTTCCCGTAAGTTCGCGACCCTGGCCGCTGCTGCGGACCAAATCCGGGGCGGTAACCTCCGGGCCAGGGCCGAGGTGCGCTCCAGCGACGAGATCGGCCGACTGGCCGAGACCTTCAACACCATGGCTGAGCGCATCGCGAAGCTGATGCATGACCTGCAGCGGCGTGTGGAAATGAGCCAGAATCGGCTGTTCCAGGGTATCGAGTCCATTGAGGAAGGGTTTGCCCTGTTCGATAAGCATGGACGCTTGGTCATCGCGAACCGCAACGTGACCCGGATGTTTCCAGCCCTGGAAAGCGCCCTACGCCCGGGCATTTCGTTTCAAGAGTGCCTGTTCGTCATCCAGGAGGCCGGAATGTTTCCTCGCGAACAATCCGTGAGGCCGGATTACCCTGGACGACTTGGAGACTGGCTGGAACGACACCTGGACATGTTTCGCCGCGGTGTCGGCGCGGAAGAGATTCGCGTCTCCGAAGAACGAATCCTGCGGGTTCGTTATTCCCGAGCGGCCAACGACGAAACCGTGGTCCTGCTGGAAGACGTCACTGAACGCGCCCAGATGCAGGAGCAGCGTCTGGAGATGGAACGGCGGCTGCTTCATGCCCAAAAGCTGGAAAGCCTGGGAGTCATGGCCGGTGGTATCGCCCATGACTTCAACAATCTCCTCGCGGCCATGATGGGCAACATGGAACTGGCCCTGTCCATGCACGGCTTGACGGAACCAAGTCGCAAGCGCGTGGAACACGCCCTTTTAGCCGCCCGTCGGGCCGCGGATCTGACCCGTCAGATGCTGGCCTATTCCGGGAAGGGCGGGTTCGACGTCCGGTCCGTGGTGCTTAACGACCTTGTCCAGGACAATGCTCATATTTTTCAAACCGCCCTGGGCAAGAACGTTCGCTTCGTCCAGGACCTGGCCCCGTCCCTGCCCTCGATCCGGGCGGACGCTGGGCAGATCCAACAGGTGATCATGAACCTGATCACCAACGCTTCGGAAGCCATTGGCGACCATCCCGGGACCATGACCCTCTCCACTCGGCTGGCGTATTGCGACGCGACGCTTCTGGGTCGTTCCCGGCTCGAGGAGAAGCCCGCGCCAGGCTGGTTTGTCCAACTGGAGGTTCGGGATACCGGCGTGGGGATGAGCGAGGACGTCCAGTCCAAACTGTTCGATCCATTTTTCAGCACCAAGTTTACCGGGCGCGGGTTGGGGCTTTCCGCGATCCTGGGTATCGTGCGCGGTCACCGCGGGGCGATCATGGTGGACAGCGCTCTGGACTCGGGGACCACATTTCACGTGTTTTTTCCGGTGGACGACGCAATAGTGAAAAGCACCCCATTTCCGGAACCGTCGCCGTCTCCGAGCCAGGCCGCCGTGCCCCAGGTGGACGTCCCTTCGCATCCGGAACTGATCCTGGTCGTTGACGATGAGGAAATGGTCCGGGACCTCTCGGTTGAAGCTTTGGGGCATCTTGGCTATGCGGTGATCACCGCCAAGGACGGCGTCGAAGCGGTTCGGGTCTTTCAGGAGCACGGTCAACGGATCGCCTGCGTGCTCCTGGATCTGATGATGCCAAACATGGACGGGGTCACGGCGTTCACGGAACTGCGCAAGATCGCGCCGGACGTCCCTGTCGTCCTGTGTAGCGGATACAGTTCACGGGAAGCGGAGCAGCGCTTCACCGCCGACCGTCCGGGATCTTTTTTGCAAAAACCTTTCAGCATCGAGGCCTTGCGGCGGGCCATTCTCGACGTGCTGGGAAACCGCAACCATTCACGAGGATAAAATGGCTTGGTTTTTTCTGGCCGTTGCCGGTGTTTTCGAGGTGATCTGGGCCATCGGCCTGAAGTACTCCAATGGCTTTACCCGACTCTGGCCCACGGCGCTGACGCTGACGGCCATGATCTTCAGCTTTGGCTTCCTGGCCCAGGCCCTGCGCACCATCCCCGTGGGCACTGGCTACGCAGTCTGGACCGGCATCGGTGCCGTGGGCACGGCCATCCTGGGCATCATCCTCTTCGCCGAACCGGCGACCTGGGCCCGGATCGGCTGCATTCTGCTGATCGTATCCGGTATTTTAGGGTTGAAACTGGTTTCCTGAGACCCGCGAACCCGAATCACGGTGGTCCGACGTGCAGTCCGAACTTTTCTCTCAAGTAAAACTTGAAGAACATCCCTCCACTGCTTCCGGCGCCTTTTCCGCGACCCTGACCGGTCGATTGGACGTCCGAAGCACGGGGGCTATCTGGCGGCGGTTGCGGAGGCTCGTGGGCAAGGCCGGGACGAGTCGACTCCGTCTGGACGTGTCCGGCGTTGGCTACGTTGACGCTTCGGGGTTGGCCTTGTTCGTGGAACTCGATGAGGAACTGCGGGCGAGGGGAGGAGGGCTGGAACTGGTCGGGCCGCGGGCGGAGCTGGCTGGGAGCCTGGAGCGCTTTCAGGCTCTGAGCCGGGGTGCCGCGGTTCCGGCGCGACGCGGCGGGGTACTGGAGCGGATTGGGCGCGGGGCTCAGGCTTTTTGGCGGGACGTGCGCGACCTGGTGGGCTTCGTGGGGCTGTTCGTCTCCGGCTTTGCCCAGGCCTTTCGACGTCCGGGGAGCATCCGGTGGCGGGATTTCTGGCTGAGCTGCGAAACCGTGGGAGCCAACGCCGTGCTGATCATCATGCTCATCGGCTTTCTGATGGGCCTGATCATCTCCTTCCAGTCCGCCATGCCCCTGCGGATGTTCGGCGCGGAGATCTACGTGGCCAGGCTTTTGGGGCTGTCCATGATCCGGGAACTCGGCCCGCTGGTCACGGCCATCATTTTGGCCGGGCGCTCCGGGGCCTCCTTTGCCGCGGAACTGGGGACCATGAAGATCAACCAGGAACTGGACGCCCTGACCACCATGGGGCTGGACCCGGTCCGGCTGCTGGTGGTGCCCAGGATGCTGGCCGCCATGTGCATGACGCCTCTGCTGACCATGGTGTTCATCGTCTTCAGCCTGATCGGCGGAGCCGTGGTCATGTTTTCCCTGGGGTATCCCCTGGTGAGCTATACCAATCAGGTGACTCTTTCCGTGGGCGTGGGGGATTTGGCCAACGGGCTGTTCAAGTCTTTCATCTTCAGCCTGCTGGTGGGCTGGATCGGGTGCGTACGCGGCCTCCAGACCGGACAGGGGGCCTGGGCCGTAGGAGCGGCGACCACCAGCGCTGTTGTCAGCGGGATCATCCTGATCGCGGTCATGGACGGTATATTCGCGGTGCTGTATTATGTCTTTCACTATTGATGCCACGGCCTGCGGCGTGGAAGCCGGTGACCGACACGCTCCACTGATCCAGGTCCGGGCCTTGAAGGCCGGTTACGGTGAACGGATCATCCTCCAGAACGTTGACCTGGACGTCTTTCCCGGTGAGGTGTTGATCCTTTTGGGCGGCTCGGGATGCGGAAAAAGTACGTTACTCAAGCAGATGATCGGCCTGGAGCAGCCCCTGTCCGGCTCGGTGCTGATCAACGACCGGGACGTCCACGCTGCCCGGGGGGCGGAACGAACGCGCATCCTGCATGGCTTCGGGGTCAGTTACCAGACCGGGGCTTTGTTCGGCTCCCTGAGCGTTTTGGATAACGTCCTGTTGCCACTGGAAGAGTGTACGGACCTGCCCAAACCTTTGCGGCTGCGGGTGGCGCGGATGAAGCTGGCCCAGGTGGGGCTGGCTGGGTTCGAGGACCACGCTCCTTCGGAGCTGAGCGGGGGGATGGTCAAACGGGCGGCCATCGCCCGGGCCATGGTCCTGGACCCGTGCGTCCTGTTTTTGGATGAACCTTCGGCTGGCCTGGACCCGGTGACCTCCGCGGAACTGGACGCTCTGATCCTGGATCTGGCCCGGAGTCTGGGCATGACCTTCGTGATCGTGACCCACGAACTGGCCAGCGTGTTCGCCATCGCCGACCGGGTGATCATGCTGGACAAATCCCGGCAAGGCATCGTAGCCCAGGGTGACCCGAGAACCCTGCGCGACCACTCCACCGACCCAATGGTCCACGACTTTTTTCATCGCCATGTATCTGGAAGGGGGAAGGGGGAAATTCCTGAACCCTTGAACCGTGAACCGCTGAACCCTGAACCGCTGAACTCTGAAGCGCTGAACCCTGAACCCCTAAGTCCATGAGCGTCCAAACCAACTACGTCAAACTCGGAGCCTTCGTCTTGATCACCGTAGCCCTGATTCTCGCCGGGCTGATCGTGCTGGGCGGCGGCAAGCTCTGGAGTGAGCACATCCTCGTGGAAACCTATCTGGACGAATCCGCCCAGGGCCTGGAAGCCGGCTCCGTGGTCAAGATGCGCGGCGTCCAGGTGGGCAATATTGAACGAATATCCTTTGTTTATCTCAAGTACCCCGAAGCGTTCCAGGCCGGACACCGTTACGTGCTGGTGGAGATCGGCTTACAGGCTGATAAATTCGGGGATTTTCCTCGGGACAGGTTTAAGGAACTCTTGGCCGAGGAAATCGCCACCGGACTGCGGATTCGGATCACTCCCCAGGGACTGACCGGGGCGGCCTATCTGGAACTGGACTATAGTATCCCTTTCCGGGCTCCAGCTCTGCCCATCAACTGGACGCCCGTCGCACCCTATATCCCTTCGGCTCCGGGGACCATCGCCCGGTTTGAGGAAACATTCGAGTCGGTCAGCACCACACTGAAGAATCTGGAAGGGATCAACTTGAACAAGCCGCTGGAACGATTGGAAGAGCTTATGAACTTGGCGATGGAAAAGGTCGACGCGGTGCAGACTGAGCGGTTCAGCGTCGAGGCCATCGCCCTGATGGAAGAGCTGCGCCGGACCAATGCTCAGGTGGCCCGTCTTCTGGGCAGTCCGGGCGATTCCGCGGGGCAGGGCGAGAGGGTGGATCTGCAATCCATCTTTCAGGACGTCTCCCTGGCCATGCGCGAAGTACGGGGGATGGCCGAAGAGGTGAATAAATGGGTCCATGCCGAGCAGGGCGGGCTGGAGGATTTACGCCTCGCCATTATTGATTTGCGACGGACAATGGCCGATGCTCCGGAGATGGTGGAGGATTTTTCCTCTGCCGCGGACACGGCCCAGGAGAGTTTTTTACGCTTTCAACAGCTCCTGGGTCAGATCCAGTTTCGCTTGGCCTCGAAGCTGGAACAGATCGACGTCCTGCTGCACAACCTTGGGCGGACCAGTGAAAATATACGGGAAATCACGGACGACGCCCGGGAGTATCCCTCCAGGCTGTTCTTCGGCG
>SKYX01000337.1 GCA_007127655.1 Desulfonatronum sp. | reverse complement strand
TCATCGTAAACCCTTGATTTCCTTGGTGGGCAATGCAGGATTCGAACCTGCGGCCTTTGGCTCCGGAGGCCCAAAACAGCCCCTTTTTGCCCTTTCCTTGCCTTTCCTCTTTTTCACTACGACATGCCATGAACCTTTGAAGAATATGGGCTAAGGGGTTGACCTTTGGCCCATTGCCTTTTATTACTTACCCTGTTTTTTGACGTTGCAGGTGGGAAATACGGTGGGAATTTATTTCGAGCAACAAAAAAGGGCTTACGATTTTCATCGTAAACCCTTGATTTCCTTGGTGGGCAATGCAGGATTCGAACCTGCGGCCTTTGGCTCCGGAGGCCAACGCTCTATCCAACTGAGCTAATTGCCCGAAAGAGAGAATATTTACATCTACGGTTAGACGATTGTCAAGGAATTTGAATTTGGTCGTGATTGGTTTTTTTCCAGGGATCGCTTACACTCGACCCCATGGACCTACCGCTTTTTCTGGAGGAGCTTGCTCGACGTGATTCGTTGATGGTCGTCGATGCGCCGGTGTCCCCGCACTTGGAGATAGCCGCCTTCTCCGCTTTGGCCGTGCGTGAGCAGGGACCGGCTCTGCTTTTCAGGAATGCCCGCGACTCAAAGTATCCCATCCTGACCAACGCCCTGGCCTCTGAAGACCGCATGGCCTTGGCCCTGAACCATGCCTCCCTAAGAGAATTCGGGTGCACAGCTTTCAATCTTTTGCGGCAACATCCAGATCCCGCTCCTGCCTCCTCCGACAATTCCGATCTCGACGACGCCATAGAGATCGTCAATGAACCGCCCTGCCAAGAGCATTCCCTTTCCGGACCTGAAGCCACCTTTGAGCACCTGCCGAGCATCACGCTCTGGCCCGGTGACGTCGGACCCTGTCTGACCGCCGGGGTGGTCGTGACAAGGCACCCCCGGACCGGACGACGCAATGCGGGAATCTATCGCCTTCAAGTTTTGGACGGAACCAGGGCGACTCTGGGCTGGCATCCGGGCAGCGACGCGGCAGAGCATTTTCACGCGGCTGAAGAGATGAACCGGCCGCTGGAAGTCGCCGTGGCTCTGGGTGTGCCTCCGGCCGTGCTCCTGGCCGCCGGGCTGTCCTTGCCCCGGGAGGTGGACGAATTGGAATTCGCGGCCCGTGTGACGAGTTCCCGGTTGCCCATGGCACGTTGCCGCACGCTCAACCTGCTGATCCCGGCCACAAGCCAATTTATCCTGGAGGGACACACGCTGCCTGGAGAACGGGCTTTGGAAGGCCCCTTCGGCAACCACACCGGGTTGCTGAGCACTTCACGCCCCTGCCCGGTCTTGAGACTACGCTCCATCACCCAAGTCTCGGCCCCGGTCCAGCCCTGCATCGTCGCAGGCCCTCCGCCATCGGAAAGCACCTGGATAGCCAAGGCCCAGGAAGCGATGCTCCGGGCCCGACTCTGCGCCGCGCATCCGGAAATCCGGGACATCGTCCTGCCCATGGAAGGTATCTTCCAGAATTTCCTGTTCGTTGTCCTGAACTCGAATCAGCATGATGCACCAAATGCTGCATTGGAGTTGCTGCGCTGCTTGTGCGAGGAACGTGAACTGCGCCGATTTCGCTTTCTGGTGGCTGTGGACGAAGGCATGGGCCGGGTCGACGCATCGCAAGTCCTTTGGCGGCTGGGCAACTGCCTGGACCCGGACCGGGACATGGTCCGCATCCAGGGTCCGCTGGCTCCGTGGCATCCATCGACCACACCGGGCCGAGGCGGAAAACTGCTCCTGGACGCCCGAGCCAAGCCCCCGAGCCGTCCCATGCCCAATCATCCCGATCCGCACGCCATTGAGACCATCCAGCGACTCTGGCAAACTTTGCAAAAAAGGTAGCCCCACATGCCCCCATCCACTCGAAACCGCATCGTCCTGGCCGTCACCGGGGCCAGCGGAATGCCTTATGCCTGGACCCTGGCGGAAATGCTCCGCGACCACTGCGAACTGCATCTGATTGTATCCAAGGCTGGCTGGCTGGTCTGGAGCCAGGAACTGGGCACGCCCCGCGAGGATCTGCTGAACACGGCATTTCGCGCCTATTCTCAGGACGATCTGGCCGCGCCGCCGGCCAGCGGATCTTGGCAGCACCAGGGAATGGTAGTCTGCCCCTGCTCCATGGCCAGCCTGGCAGCCATTGCCCGGGGGCTGGGCAGCAACCTGATCCACCGATCCGCGGACGTCACGCTCAAGGAGCGTCGCCGACTGGTCCTGGTCACCCGGGAAACACCGCTGAACAGCATCCACCTGGAAAACATGCTGGCCGCAACTCGGGCCGGGGCCGTGGTGCTGCCCGCCAGTCCGGGATTCTATCACCGTCCCCGGACCATCCAGGACCTGACGAAACAGCTTTGTGGACGCATCCTGGACGCGCTGGGCGTGGATCACGACGCGACGCAACGTTGGGGAGAGGATTCCCTCGGTCAGGAGCCTTCACCAACCGAGACACACCAATGAGGAGGAGTGACATGGAACATCGATTGATCTGGCACGGACACGCGGCTTTTCAGATCATCACGCCCAGCCTGAGCGTGCTGATCGACCCCTGGTTCGAGGGGAATCCGTCCTCACGGACCTCACATGAAGCTCTGGACAGGGTGGATTTGGTGCTGATCACCCATGATCACGGAGATCATGTCGGTCAGGCCGTGGAAATCTGTCGCCGGACCGGAGCGCATCTTCTCGGGGTCGTGGAAACCGTAGCCAAGCTCAAAAACCTCGGCCTGCCCGCAGATCAGGCGGTCAACGGCATCGGCATGAACATCGGCGGCACGGTGTCCTTCCATTCTCTCCAGGCGACCATGGTCCAGGCCCAGCACTCCTCGGAAACCGGTCTGGCCGTGGGCTACATCCTGACCCTGGAAGACGGGACCTGCGTCTATCACGCAGGAGATACGGGCATTTTCTCGTCCATGGAACTGTACGGGCGAATGTTCAACATCGATTTGGCCTTGCTGCCCATCGGCGGAGTGTTCACCATGGACCCCAGGCAGGCGGCCATGGCCTGCGCCCTGCTCCAGTGCGGGGAAGTCGTGCCCATGCACTGGGGTTCGTTCCCGGTCCTGGAGCAGAACTGCGACAGCTTTGCCGAACAATTGGGCATCCACGCCCCCAAGGTCCGGCTCAACGCCATGATGCCCGGTCAAACCCTGATCATGGGCAAACAAAATCTGGATTTCGAGGCCCACATCGCTGACGCATAATGCCGACGGGGGGGCCATACAGCCGACGGGTCCGGGCAGGAACTACGGGCACAACCCAACACTTACTCACGCGCCCGCAGCCCATCGTAGATCTTCCTGGCCCTGTCCGGCCCCAGACCGGGCAGGGCCGTCAATTCTCCCAGGGAAGCCCGGGTCATGGCCGCGATGTCCGGGTAATGATCCCATAGCAGTCTGGCGGTTTTCGGCCCCACGCCGGGAATGGCGTCCAGGCGGGTGTCCAGGGCCTTGCGCTCGCGGGCCTTGCGCTGCCGGGAGATCACAAACCGATGCACTGCGTCCCGGATTTGCTGCAAAAAAAGCAGCTCCTTGCTTCCGGGCCGCAGTGGCAGTGGATTCTTGCGGCCCGGCCGGAACACCTTGTCCTCCAGTTCGCCGCCCCGGCGGCCGGCCTTGGCAATGGAGGCCAGATTCCAGGTTTGTTCCAGACCCGCGGCGGAACAGACTCTCCCCACGGCGGCAAGCTGCCCCAGTCCGCCGTCGATGAGCAGCAGATCCGGCCACGGAGGCCCGGCCTCAATCCGCCGCTCGGCCCACCGAGCCAGGGCCAGGTAGTCGTCATGGGTTCCTTCCACCTCGGGCATGGCGTGAATGCGGTAGGCGTCCTTGCGCGGTCGCCCGTCCTCAAAGACCACCATGCCCACCCGAACGCCCTGCCCGCTCAGATGCGAGACGTCCACAGCCTCGATGCGCCGAACCGGCGCCGCCAAGCGCAGGGCGTCGGCCAGGAGCTTGGCGAGATCCGACTCCCCGCGCTTCATGGCTTCCAGCGCATTGGCCTCGGCCATTTCCACCAGCCGTCGCTGGGCCTCGCCCCGGGGCACGGTCAACCGGACTTGCGCCCCGCGACGTTCGGTCAGCACCTGGATAATGGAGTCGTCCCCCACGGTTTCCGCCAACCGCGTGGGCAAGATGATGCGCTCCGGAATGAACCGCTCCGGACCGTAGAACTGGACCAGAAAGCTCTCCAGCACTTCCCCGCCGCCCCCCACGTCCTCCAGGCCGTCGGCCGCTTCCCCTTCCGGCCCGGCCACGATCTCGTGGCGACCGGCTTTCAAAGCCTCGACCAGCCCGGACGACACATCCACGTCGCTGGTGGATTCCTCCTCTGCGGGCCAGAAAAAACTTTTGCTGTCCAGAAGTCGCCCCTGGCGAATGAAAAGAATGCTCAACCCCACGCCCCGCGCGTCGCGAACCAAGCCAATCACGTCCCGGTCCAGCTCGTCGGAAAGGACGACCGCCTGGCGCTCAAGGGTCTGCTGGACGCCTTTGAGCAGGTCGCGGATCTCCGCGGCCTTTTCGTACTCCAGTCGCTCGGAGTGGTCCTGCATGCCTTGACTCAAAACAGTCGCCAGTTCTCGAGAGCGGCCGCCCAGGAACATCCGCACCCGCCGGACCATGTCCGCGTAGTCCTCACGGGAGACATCCAGTACGCAAGGTCCAAGGCACTGGCCCATGTGGTGATAGAGACAGGGCCGGACCCGGTTGCGGAACATCGTGTCCTTGCAGCGACGCAGCTTGAACAGGCGATGCACGGCCTTCAGGGTCTGACGGGCGGCCTGGGAGGAAATGAATGGACCGTAGTACAGGGCTCCGTCCTTAAGCACCCTGCGCGTCAAAGTCAGACGAGGGTATGCGGTCTGGGCATCCAGCTTGAACAGCACGTACTGCTTGTCGTCACGCAGGCAGATGTTGTAACGGGGACGATGCTTCTTGATCAGGCTGGACTCCAGAAGCAGGGCTTCCTTCTCCGTGGTGGTGCACAGCG
>SKYX01000364.1 GCA_007127655.1 Desulfonatronum sp. | reverse complement strand
TGGTCCAGTCCGGATGCGTGGCCATTGCCTATGAAACCGTCCAGTTGCCGGATAAAAGCCTGCCGTTGCTGGCGCCCATGTCCGAAATCGCCGGGCGGATGTCCGTGACCAAGGCCACGGAAATGCTTTGCCACCATAACGGCGGCGGCGGGGTGTTCCTGGGCGGGGTCACCGGCACGTTGCCGGCCCGGGTGGTGATCATCGGCGCGGGCATCTCCGGTGCGGGTGCGGCCCAGATGGCCGTGGGCCTGGGCGCGGACGTGCTGGTCCTGGACGTGGACATGTCAAAATTGTATAGACTGTACCATCACCTGGACCAGAAGATCAAAACCCTGTTTTCCAACGCCTTGAACATCGAGGACCAGGTGGTCAAGGCGGACGTGGTCATCAGTTGCGTGCTCATCCCGGGGGCTTCCGCGCCCAAACTGGTCACGAGACCGATCATCGAGGCCATGAGGCCCGGCTCGGTGATCATGGACATTGCCATCGACCAGGGCGGTTCCACGGAATTGTCCCGGCCCACCACCCACGGAGACCCGTGCTTTCAGGTGGGCAACGGCGTCAATCTGTACTGCGTGGCCAACATGCCCGGGGCGTATCCGCGTACGGCCTCGGAATCGCTGACCAACGCCACCCTGCGCTACGCCCTGCAACTGGCGGACAAGGGCTGGCCCCGCGCCTGCCAGGAAGATCCGGCCCTGCGCCAGGGCTTGAACGTGGTCCGCGGAAAAGTGGTTTACAAGGCTGTTGCTGAGGCTTGTGGGTATGAATGGGCCGAATTTTAAGGGATACGGCTGGTACCGAATTACCGATTGTGAATAGGGTGGTGCAGGCATCCTGCCTGCACGGACAGGCAAGATGCCTGTCCCACCATTGAAGGAGACTCTTCATGATGACACCAACTGGAGGTGCGCAGGTGGAAAAGAAGACATTGCTGCACGCCGAGGAAATCCGAAGGACCATGGAGCGATTGGCCTACGAGGTCATCGAACGGCATGGCGAGGGCGCGAGCCTGGCTCTGGTCGGGATTCAGCGCCGCGGGGTGGAACTGGCCAAACGGTTGAAATCCGTCCTGGAGCAACGTTTTGGGCGGGAAATTCCTTTTGGCAGCTTGGACATCAATCTGTATCGCGACGACTGGACCAACTTGGACGGCCAGCCGCAGATTCACAAAACCTGGATCCCGTTTACCGTGGACGACAGGGAAATCATCCTGGTGGACGATGTCCTGTTCACGGGGAGAACCATTCGCGCGGCCCTGGAAGCCATTTTGGACTACGGACGTCCGAAACGGGTGGAACTGCTGGTCCTGGTGGACCGCGGTCACCGGGAACTGCCCATCCACGCGGACTATGTCGGAAAAAAGGTGAACACCTCCCAGCAGGAACAAGTGGACGTGTACGTCCGGGAGCAGGATGGAGAGGACGTGGTTTTTCTGAGCGAGATGAAGTGACAACGCTCCAGGCTCGGAGCAGAGGTCGGTCTTCAGGGGAGAGAGGTATGGGCCATATTTTTCGAGTTTTCGTAGGGGTTGTCGGACTGACGGCCATTTTGGGGGGCGCTGTGGGCACGGCCCTGGCGGCCCAAGCGGAGGAGGGGATCGTTGAAAAAATTCAACACCGGTACGAATCCATCCAGTCGTTCCAGGCCGGGTTTACCCAAGAACTGACAGTGGCCGCCAGTCGGGAGAGCGAGGAACGTCGGGGAGTCCTCTATTTCCGCCATCCCGGGCTGATCCGCTGGGAAACCGTCAGTCCGGAACCGGAACTGCTCATCGTTGGCCCCGAAGTGGTCTGGAATTATTTCGAAGATGAGGAAATCGCGTATCGCTACGCTGTGGAGGACGTGCTCGGTTCGGCAACGGTGCTGAAGATTCTCTCCGGGCAGGCCCGGCTGGACGAGGATTTCCTGACCGAGGTGGACCTGGCCGAGGATTCAGACGTCACCGTGATCCGTCTCAGACCCCGCGTTCCGGAACCCAGCCTGGTGGAGGCCACGATCCGGGTCGATCCGGAAACGTTTTTGTTGCAGCAGGTTAAGGCCGTGGATTTTTACGGCAATACCAACCAGGTTACCTTACACGACCTGCGTCTTGATCCGGAACTGGAGCCCTCGCTGTTCGAATTCACGCCGCCGGAAGGGGTTCTGGTACGGTAAGATTTCCGAGCCGCGCGGGTTTGCATTTTTCCTCTCGCTACGGCAAGTTCGTCTTTTGTCGAACCCTCGGAAACGCTCCTGAGTTTTTCCATGCATCAAGGTACATCTTCGCTACTCTTTTTTCGCCCTCCTTTTTGTTCCCTCTTTCTTGTCCTGGCGGCGTGTGTCCTCCTGGCAACGATGCCGGTCGGGGACCGGGCTTGCGCGGCCACTCCGGACGCGGACGCAAGCATGGCCCTGGACGAATTGGACCAGGCCATCGCCGATGAGCCGCGCAACGCCTCTTTGTACGTCACCAGGGCCCAGCGCCACATGACCAACCGATCCTTCCCTCGGGCCATCGTGGATTTGGATCAGGCCCTGCGCTTGGCTCCGGACGATCTCAGCGCCTTGGTGCTGCGCGGGGAAGCCTACGCCCGGATGAGCAACTGGGCCAGGTCCATGGCGGATCACGAACGGGCGGTCCAATTGGCCCCGGAGAATGAACGAGCTTTGTTCGGCCTGGCCCGTGCCCGCCTGGAATCCGGAGACCTCAACCGTGCCCTGGAGGACCTGAGCCGGTTGCTGCGGGCCGCGCCGAACCATCTGGAAGGCCGCCTGTACCGGGGGCGGCTGTATCTGGAGCGGGACAATCATCAACAAGCCCTGGCCGATTTCGACGTGGCCGCTTCGCTGGCGCCGGAGTCCGCCGAAGCCCTGTTTGGGCGGGGAAAGAGCTTGCGGGAACTGGGGCGGCTGGATTCGGCCCTGGCCGATCTGACGCGGACCATCCGCCTTGAGCCCTCGGCCCCGGCCTACATGGAACGAGGGTTGATCTCCGGCGCTCAGGGCGATCTGCGCTCCGCCCTGGACGATTTCAACACCGCCTTGCGCTTGGCCCCTGGAGATGCGCTGATTCACTTTCACCGCGCCTCGCTGTACGCTTTGGCCGCGGATCATCAGCGGGCCGTGGCCGACTTTACCCAGGCCTTGCGACGGAAGCCTGATCATCTCCAGGCCCTTTTGGGACGCGGCCTGGCCTATCAGGAACTGGAACAGTTTCCCCAGGCCATCGACGACTACACCCGGGTGATTCGTCTGGACCCGAGCAATCACGGGGCCCTGAACAACCGCGGGATGGTTCTCCTGCAACTCGGTCAACTGACCCAGGGCTGCGACGATCTGCGCGCCGCCTGCGCGTTGGGCCGCTGCACGACCCTGGAATTCGCCCGCAAGGAAGGCTATTGTCCGTGATGGTTTTTTCGATTTTTCTTTTACCCCGTGAGGACGGCCATGGCCCAGATCGTCATTGTTGACGACGAAGCGGACATCCGCACCGCATTGCGGGGCATCCTGGAGGATGAGGGCCATGAGGTCCGGGAGGCGGCCAGCGGTGAACAGGGACTGGAAGTGCTGGCCGAGGTCGATCCGGACCTGTGTTTCCTGGACATCTGGCTGCCGGGCATGGACGGCCTGGAGGTGCTGGATCGGGTTCGCGGGACCTCGCCGCATCTGCCGCTGATCATGATTTCGGGCCACGGCAACATTGAAACCGCGGTCATGGCCATCAAGAAAGGTGCTTTCGACTTCATCGAGAAGCCGCTCTCCCTGGAAAAGGTGCTGGTGACCACGGCCAAGGCCGTGGAATTCAAGGAACTGCGCCAGGAGAACATGGTTCTGCGCAGCCAGATCCGGGACACCCGGGTCCAGGAACTGACCGGGGAGGCGCCCAAGATCCAACTGTTGCAACAGCAGGTTCGTCAGGTCGCGCCCACTGAGGCCTGGGTGCTGATCACCGGCGAGAACGGCACGGGCAAGGAAATCGTGGCCCGATCCCTGCATCAGCTCAGCCACAGGGGGAACAAGCCTCTGGTGGAGATGAACTGCGCGGCCATTCCCGAGGAACTGATCGAAAGCGAGCTGTTCGGCCATGAAAAAGGGGCCTTTACCAGCGCGGACCGGGCCCAGGTGGGCAAGTTCGAGCTGGCCCACGGCGGCACCTTGTTCCTGGACGAAATCGGGGACATGAGCCTGAAGACCCAGGCCAAGATTCTACGCATTCTGCAGGAGCAGCGTTTTGAGCGGGTCGGGGGGCGGAAGACCATTCAGGTGGATGTCCGGGTTATCGCGGCCACGAACAAGAATTTGCCCGAGGAGATTCGCGCCGGACGGTTTCGAGAGGACCTCTACTACCGGCTGAAGGTGTTTCCGTTGTATGTGCCGCCCTTGCGGGCGCGGGTCGCGGACATTCCGCTGCTTCTGACCGATTTCATGAGCGGCCTGATCCGGACTCAAGGCTTCAAGGCCCTGCGCTTTCCCCCGGAGACCATGACCGCGCTGCAACGTTACCCCTGGCCGGGCAATGTCCGCGAGTTGAAGAACTTTCTGGAGCGAATGTGCATTATGTATCCCGGGCAGACCATCCTGCCGGAGATGCTCCCGCCGGAGATGCTGGTCACGGACCACGGCGCGGGCAACGGTCGCGGACCTTTTGACCCGGATGACGACTGGCCGGTGGATTTCAAGGCGGCCCGGGCCCAGTTTGAGGCCAAGTTTCTGGAGGACAAGCTGAGCAGCTGCAACGGCAGCGTCACCCGGCTGGCGGAAACCATCGGCATGGAGCGCACCTATCTGTACAAGAAGCTTCGCGGTCTCGGCCTCAAGACCGCGGACTGAGATCCACTTTCGGACGCCTTTCACCCCTCATAACCCTCAGAGTTCACGGATATGACTTCCTACAGCAAAGCCGGAATCATCGTTGTCCTCATGGCCCTGTTCGCTTCCGTGGGGCTGATCCAGCACTACACGGCCACCCAGTCCCAATTGACCGGACCGGAGGTCGATCCGGCTCCGGCCCTGCCCGGGGTGCCGGGTGAATTGCCGCGGCTGGTGAACCTGAAAACCGAAAACTGCATTCACTGCAAACGGATGATCCCCATTCTGGCGGAGTTGGAGAGAGGGTATGGC
>SKYX01000028.1 GCA_007127655.1 Desulfonatronum sp. | reverse complement strand
GGGCCTTCACCGGGGCCGGGGCGACCATCTACCAGTCCCTGATCATGGGCGGCTCGGCCTGGCTGGTGCGCATCCCCCTGGCCTTTGTCCTGGGCCACCTGATCTTCGCCCAGGCCACCGGAATCTGGCTGGCCATGTTCCTATCCATGGCCGTCCAAGCCCTCTGTGTGGCCTACGTCTACCAGTTCTGGAACTGGCAGCGCTTCGCCATGCGCAAGCAGCGGTGAGGGTCGCTGGGTGTTTTCCATCCGGCTCGGAGGAGAGGAGTGAATGACTTGGTGGATACCAATTTCTTGACAAATTGATGACAGCGAGGTGGTTCATGAAGACTGTGCCCGGCGTCTCTTGTGTGCACGAAGGTATTTCACATGTTTTGGCTGTATTTCTGAAACTGCGGGAATTGCGTGGAACGGACGCCATTCTGGACCGCATTCTTCTGGAGGCCAGGAAAATTTGTCGGGCCGAAGCCGGATCCATCCTTCTGGTCAAGGAAGACCGTCTCGTGTTCAGCATCGTGCACAACGATTTTTTGTTCAGCGCCGACGGGATCAACAAGCACCTTTATCTCAACGCTTCAGTGCCCATTGATGACTTTTCAATTGCCGGTTTTACGGCCAAGCATTCCGAAACCCTGCTTCTTGATGATGTCTATGCCCTGCCTCGCTCGTACCCTTTCAAATTCAACCCCGCCTTTGACAAGCAGAGCGGATACCATACCAGGTCCGTCCTTTCCCTGCCTCTGATCAACTTTCAAGGGCGCGTTTGCGCGGTGATTCAGCTCATTAACTCTCTGGGCCAGGACAACAAGGCAGTGCCGTTTCCTGAGGATTCCGTGGCCTGCGTCAGTTTGCTGGCCAATCACGCCTCGGCGTGCATCGAGAACGGCATGGCCACCAGTGAACTGATCCTGCGGACCATCCGCATGTCCGAGTTGCGTGACCCCGCGGAAACCGGGCCGCATGTCCAGCGGGTGGGGGCGTATTCCGCGGAGATCTATCACCGCATGGCCCAGGAGAGCGGACTGGACGCCTCGGAGATCAAGCGGCGCAAGGACCTGGTCCGGATGGCCGCCATGCTGCATGACGTGGGCAAGGTGGGTATTTCGGACGTTATTCTCAAGAAACCCGGTAAGTTGACCGAGGGAGAGTACGAAACCATGAAGCGCCATACCCTGTACGGCGCGCATCTGTTTCGCAACTCGGCCTCGGAACTGGACGTCATGGCCCGGGAGATCGCCTTGAACCACCATCAGCGCTTCGACGGCAAGGGCTATCCGGGTCGCGTTTCCAATATCGAAGACGTGGACGCCATGACCGTGGGAACCATGGCGGGGGGAGACATTCCCCAGCCGGCCCGCATCGTGGCCCTGGCCGACGTGTTCGACGCCCTGATTTCCAAACGAGCCTACAAGGAGCCGTGGACCATGGGCATGGCCCTGGACGTGATCCGCAAGGAGTCCGGCCAGCAGTTCGATCCCGAGGTCGTGAGCGCCTTTCTGTCCATTCTGGACGTCATCGAGGCCATTCGAGGCAAGTATCAGGAAGCTGGATAGCACTTCAGCGAAACTTCCATTTCCATCGTCTGACCAAGTTGTTTTACCACGGGGCACACGGGGATCACGGGGAAAGAAACCCTGTTATTTACGGAATATGTTCCCCCGTGCCCCCCGTGACCTCCGTGGTTAAATCTTCAGTAGTCTTTAACAATACGTGCCTTTCGTGAAGCCGTGGCGGATTGGCTTGACCGCGGGGAGCACCGGGAGGGTTGCGCATTGTCTGGTCGAGGTAAGCGGTGACCAAGCGGGGGACGGCTTTTCTTTTTTCCGGAGACGTGCAGGATTTGCTCGGTGGTTCGAGCCCCGGGGAAATGGCTTCGGCGCATCCGCTTTGGGACCAGGCGATGCGGCATTGGGGGCCGTGGCGCGAGGGGAGGGTGGCCCTTAATGCTCCTGACGGCGGCGTTTTTGAGATCACGGGGTGGACCGCGGCCCGCAGTGGAAGGGGGAATGTCTTTTTATGCCGGGATTGCTCCTCGGCCTTTGATGTTGCCTGGAAGCTGTTCGGCTGGGGCGTGTTGGAGGAATGGGACGCGGTTATCGCCGTGACCCAGTGGACCGGGCGGGGGCAGGTCCGGCGTCCGTGGCAGTCGCTGCCGGGCAATCTGCATGTGGTGTGGCGAGCGCCGTCGGTTCCAGCCGAGTGGGACGGGCTGACGTCCCTGATACCGGCGTGGTTGACGTCCCGCGTACTTGGAAGGTTTGGCTTGGAGGCCCTGCTGAAGTGGCCCAATGATCTGGTCTGGAATAGTGAGAAGATTGGCGGAATTCTGGCGGAGCAACGCGGAGAAGCCGTTTTGGTCGGACTGGGGTTGAACCTCGCCGCGGCTCCGGCCTCGGACATGCTCCGGGATGGCGCGGCGTTTTCGGCCGGGTCCATGGACGGTCGAATCGGTCCGGCAACGTGCTGGGATCGGCTTGTTTCCGAGTACGAATCCTGGTACAAACACAACTTGCCCGTACTCCGGCCCGAACATTTTGCCGAGGCCTTTTCGAACGTTTTGCTGTGGAAAGATCGCTCCGTGGCTGTCGCGGAATATGACGAGGGTCGAGTCGAAGTCCGCGGTGTGGTGCTGGGAGTGGCCGTTGACGGGGGCTTGCTGCTTTCCGTGGACGGCAAGGTTCGGCGGATCACCTCCGGGAAAGTTCGCCCCCTGGCGTGAGCAGAGACGGCGAAACCGTTTGGCATGTAATTCGAACAAGTCCGAGGGCCGCGACGCGACAGGACTATAAACCACATAACTGAATACAGGTGATGATCGATGGCGACCAAGACTTTCGAACAAGTGGCTAAAGAAATTGAAGGCAAGCCGATTCTGGTGGCGAACCGGGGCATTCCGGCCCGGCGGATCGTCCGTTCCATTCAGGAGGTGTTTCACGCCATACCGATCATGACGGCTACGGACGTGGACAAGACCGCGCCGTTCACCGCCGGGGCCCAGGAATTGTTGCTGCTGGGGGAGAATCCTCGGGCGTATCTGGATATCGATCTGATCATTCGCAAGGCCAAGGCCCGCGGCGTGATCGCCATTCACCCCGGCTGGGGCTTCGCTTCCGAGGATCAATCCTTTCCGGAGAAATGCGCTGCCGCGGGGATCACCTTCATCGGTCCCCCGCCGGAAGCCATGCATTTGCTCGGCAACAAGGTCGAGGTCCGTAAGCTTGCCAAAAGGCTGGGGGTCCCGGTGGTTCCAGGCTCCGACGGCGCAGTGAGCGTGACCGAAGCCCGGGAGATCGCCTACTCTCTGGGATTCCCGGTGATGCTCAAGGCCGAGGGCGGCGGCGGCGGCCGAGGCATCTACGAAGTCTACAAGCCCGAGCAATTGGAGCGAGCCTTTGCCAAGGCTTCGGCTCTGGCCGAGGCCTCCTTCGGCAACCCTCGGCTGTACGTGGAGAAACTCCTGACCTCGGTGCGGCATATTGAGATCCAGATCGTGGCGGACCAGTACGGCAACTCTCATGCCCTGGACGAACGAGACTGCACGGTGCAGCGCAACCACCAGAAGCTGGTGGAGATCACTCCCTCGCCTTGGCCCAAGTTCACTCCTGAACTGCGGGAGCGGTTGAAGAAGTACGCCTGCGAGTTGTCCACCAGCGTGGGTTACTACTCGTTGGCTACCGTGGAATTCCTCCTGGACGAGAACGCAACCCCGTACTTGATCGAGGTGAACACCCGCTTGCAGGTGGAGCACGGCATCACCGAGTGCCGCTACGGGATCGACCTGGTGGAGGAGCAGATCGCCATCGCCTTTGGGGCCAAGCTGCGCTTTTCCAAAAAGACCACCCTGCCGTCCAACCATGCCATGCAGGTGCGCATCAACTGCGAAGACCCGCAGCAGAATTTTTCACCCAACTCCGGAACCCTCACCCGGTACATCTCTCCGGGTAGTCAGGGCATCCGCGTGGATTCCTGCATTTCCGTGGGCTACGAGTTCCCGGCCCAGTATGATTCCGCGGCCTCGCTGCTCATCGCCTACGGCCGCGACTGGGAGAAGATTCTGGGCATCATGAGCCGTGCCTTGCGGGAATACATTGTCGGCGGGGTGAAGACGACCATCCCGTTTCACCGCCAGATCATGCTTCATCCCAAATTTCGGTCCGGCGAGTATGACACCAACTTTATCGCCAACACCCCTGAACTCCTGGAGTACGTGGACAAAGAGCCCCAGGCTCTGCGCCTCTCCCGTTTGGTGGCCGAGATCTCCGCCCAGGGTTACAACCCCTACGTCCAGCTCGGCGAATACCGGGGCCGCCATGACAAACGTGTGGGCCGGTTTTCGCCTGTGATGCCGCATATCGACTTCAACGCCCACAAGCCCGCCTATCCCCGCGGGGACCGGCTGGCTCTGCTGGACTACATCCGGGATTCCGGGCTGGTCCACTTCGTGGACACCACTACCCGCGACCTGACCCAGTCCAACAGCGGCAACCGTTTCCGTCTGGCCGAGGATCGGCTGATCGGTCCGTACCTGGACAACTGCGGCTTCTTCTCCCTGGAAAACGGCGGCGGGGCCCACTACCACGTAGCCATGCTGGCCAACATGACCTACCCCTTCACCGAGGCCATGGAGTGGAATCAGTTCGCGCCCAAGACCATGAAGCAGATTTTGATCCGCTCCACCAACGTGCTGGGCTACAAGCCGCAATCCAAGAACGTGATGCGTCTGACAGGGGAAATGGTCTGCGAGCATTACCACGTGATTCGTTGCTTCGACTTCCTGAACCATATCGAAAATATGCGTCCTTTTGCCGAGGTGGTGCTGAACTCCCGTGAGCACATCTTCGAGCCGGCCATTTCGATGTCCTGGGCCAAGGGCTTCGACGTCCCGCACTATCTGGGCGTGGTGGAGGAAGTTCTGGACATGGTTGCCGGCGTCACGGGCATGGACCGGATCAAGGCCACCCGGCATTTCGCCCTGGGCCTGAAGGACATGGCAGGAGTCTGCCCGCCGCGGTTCATGCGCGAGCTGGTGGGGGCGATTCGCACCAAATATCCTGAACTGGTGGTCCATTATCACCGGCACTACACCGACGGTTTGTTCGTGCCAGC
>SKYX01000301.1 GCA_007127655.1 Desulfonatronum sp. | reverse complement strand
CGGTTGATGGACCGGCTCCAGTCCTTGGGGATCAAGTAAGACAATGTTCGATCTGTTCATATTCCTGGCCAATCTTCTGATTGTCCCGCACCTCTACGCGTGGGTCTCGGACACTCAAGGTTTTGATCCGCGATTTGGTTGGTTGATGCTGGCTGCCGTACTTCTCCATGCCCTTGGTGCCGGGCTGAAAAGCAGACCGCTTCGCGCTCGACTGGCCCAGCAACCTGAATGGGGTGGATACGCCTGCCTGCTCTTTCTGGTCTTGGGCGTTATGCACCTGGGCCTGTTCATTACCTGCGCGAATTTTGCGGCTGAAGTCCTGGAAGTCTCGCCAACTGTGGAAATTTTCCTGACCTTTGGCGTAGGGCTTTTGCCTACGATCTTCACCGTCTGGGCTCTGATTCCAATCGGGAAAGAGCACGAAGCCGATCCCAGGGGAAAGCGGAAAGAACAAATTGCCGATGCCTTGATTTACATATCCCTTGTGATCATTCTAGTTTGGTGGGACGGCCTTTTCGTAGAAAGCGTGGCCGGCGCTGGTCAGGGCAACATATTTATGACGGGCCTGATGGTCATCTTGATGAGCGTCCCGTTTGCCATGTTCTACCTGGCCCCAAGAATGCTATTTCTGCTTGAATACTTCCGGTGTTGGCGAACCTGGTTGTCCGCATTGCTGGCCATGTCCCCCACGGCATGGCGCTTGGTCACGGGGTAGGCTCCGGACAATAATCTCCGCAACCTTTAGCCCCAGGGCGAATTTCCCTGGTATTTACAAGGCATTAGGATAAGAGTAGAAACTACTTTGAGTTTATACATCAACCAAACAGGAGCAAACCATGACGAACATCGAATCTCAGGAAACCACGCCAAAAAGCAATAGAAAAGAGCGGACTTTGTCTGATGAAAGAATGACCGAACTTGTTAATGTGTATATTGAGAGGGGCAAAGCACTTGTCGAAGGAGAAAAAATCAACATTAACAGCTTCTGCGACGAGTTTAATATAATATTGCCCTTGTTTTATCAGATAAGTGCCGAAGCAGGCCAGAGAACAGGACAGATTTTTCCTTACGAGACGACTGAAACAAAAACCAAGATTTCGTCAAAACACGTCGCTGTTGTTGGAAAAAGAGGTAATATAATTATCAAACCTGTTACAGTTGAGAATTTGAATAAAGACAGGAGTGATGAAGAAAAATTTGTTCCAGATGATGAGTTTGACATTATCTGCAGTGGTGAACAAATAATACTTAATCGGAAGAAAAAATAGTCCCATGCTAGAAGAAGGATTTACCAAAATCGTTGTTGGAAAGCCCGCACCTTTCAATGTTCCAAATCAGGAAGGGTGCATGCTTGAAATTGGGTATCCAGTTTATGGCATGAATGTAATAGTCAACTATTTCAACATGTCTTCAGTAGAGCTGAAAACGCTTCAATCCCCGCTTGTCGGATATTCTTACTATGAAAGTGAAACAATAATACCTATCGCGTATTGGATATTCAAATTTCCAAATGGTATGCTTGTGGAAACTAATTTCAATGCATGTCTTGGATTGGAAAACCAGTCATACATGGAATCCATAAACCATTTTCTGAGCGACACTCGCAACGGGATCAGCTTCTTTTTTCTTGATCGGCAAATCGTGAAAGGCATGCGTGTTATTGGCTTGCACCCAGAAGCAATCCAGTTATTCCATAAGACGCTGCATAAGCAGTTGGACAAAAAATACTCCAAGGAAGACTTTATCATTACGTTCAAGCAGATGGAAAATATTTTGAGTTCCGAGGAGCTGTATGCGATGGGCAAGGAGTTCAATTTTAATGATTTAGGTTAAAACCATAAAAATTATACTACATGGAGTAATCGAACTGCTACAGACCTTCATTATTTGCAAATGGACAAATGATAAGCCAATCTATTTTTCAATGTGTTCAGATATTTAAGGATTTTGACTTCTATTCATCAGGCCAAAATCATTATGAGAATTATCTTCTACAATCACTGGATTATACAAGATGAGAATTCAAAAAAATGACAACCTCAAAGGAATATTATGCAAATCAACAGACAACAGTTTTTTCCTTCGTGTATACAACGACGACAAAACATTTACTGACTACAATATATACCATTCCGACATGGAAATTCAAATATTGGACAGTGATGCATATATTTATGAGGAAGAAGGAGAATTCTATATCGACCACAGCCCTCAAACACTCGGAATTGATACCGAGCAGCTGCGATACAGAGCACCGGTAAATCCGAGCACCCGTAAATCCGAATAACTGAAAAACATTATAAAAGTAGTTCTTAATTATTCTTGCATTTCGCAATTATTATGCATTTTTTGAGCAACAAAAAAATGATACCAAAAACATTTTAAAGCTAGTACACATATAATGCCCATAGTCCACGTAATAACAAAGATAGAAAAAGATGCAGCAACCGGCCTGTATTGCATAAAGCTGCTCTTGCTGCTCCTCAATATAGCGGGACATGAACGGGCTGAACAATAACCGTACTTCGCAGGTTTTCTTGCCCTGGTAGATGCCGAACGCGCCTTCCACGTGGTGCCCCCATTCCTGTCTGGGGCTGGGGACGAACGTCGTGTCCAGAATCCGCACGGCGTCCATGCGGCAAAGATACAACTTACGCCATCCTTCACGCAACTCGCACCAGGCAATGAGTAGCCAGGAACCCATATAGTGCTGAAAATGGTGCGGCTGGACCGTGCACTCCACGCTTTTTTCATGGCGGCGGTATGATAGGAAAAGCAAAGGCTCCTGGTTTTCAGCAGACGAAGGAATGAGCCGAAAGATGTGGTCCTGGGCGGGTCGGTGGCCGGGCCAGAGCGGAAAACCTTCTTCGATGCGCTGGACACTCAGGCACCGGCCTTCCAGGGCCTTGGCCAGGGAGTGTTCAAGACCGTTCACCGCCATGCTCTCGCCGGGCCGCCAATGCTGGAAGAGAGCAGCTTGCGGGCAAGTAGCAGGACCAGAATGTCTTCCTCGTTGAACCTGGCAACGCTCAGAACGAAATCGGCTTCGCGATAGAAAAAAACACGTTGGCCCGAATCGGACTTCATCGGGGCATGCAACCGGTCGCGGATAAAATTGACGGACCGCTGAACCGTCTTGGTGGAAACCTCGAACTATTCGACCAAGGTCCGGGCATTGGGAAACCGCTCTGCCCGAGTTTGCTGGTCAAACCAGAGAATCCGGTCCATTTGCTGCAATTCGCTCATCGCTGACCGCTCCCTCCCAAAAGCGTAAACCTAACGGACAACCCCCACATCTTACCCACATCCTCATACTCCGCATCCTGGGCAGAGACCTTCTCAGGCTCCGTAAGTGACCGCATGTGCTGGTTCAACCCCGCATACACTAAAGCCCGCTCATAGCGCAGCGCCAACAGCAAATCCCGGCTACGATCCTTGGTCCGGCGCAAAGCCGCCGTCAGTGTATCCCTGGCAGCGGTATGCAGGCCCTGGGCACGCAGGGCCTTGGCCTTGGAGAGCATCAACGCGGCATGTGCCGCTGATTCGTTGCTCACGTCATCGGCAATGCGCACGATTTCAAGGGAGGTCATGGGGTCGTCAGGACGGGCTATCCAGGAGAAGTTCGGCCAGGGACGCCTTGACCACAATGTCGTCAGGCAGCATGTCCCGCAGTTCCATCAGCGTCTCGGCGGCCCGAAGATGCTCATCCAACGTTTGGTATGCCTCGGCCATGCCCAGGAGCAAACCCCAGCGACACGGGCCGATGTGAGCGTCAAGTTCTCTGGTGATGGGCAGAACCAACTCCACATGGACCCCGTATTTGCCAAATAACCTGCCCAACGAACCGTGACGCTGATCGGCCTAGCTCAAAAGCCTCCAATGCTTCCTGGAAGCGCGACTTCTTCAAAGCCAAAAAATACCGGCCAGAACGCGGAATCCGCCAGAACCAGGGAAGTCCTGAACTGTTTAAGGGCGCACCCTTCGCGTCCCTGGACAAAGGCCTTCAACCCATCCACGAAAGCCCGTTCGTCTCTGGGCGTGATCAGGCGCTTGAAAAATCCCAGATTCAGCCGGTCCTCGACAGGGACATGCGTTTGCCCAGCACGTGATGGAGCGCCGCGCCGTCTTCCCGATGAAGAGGAATAGGGCGAATGCTCGGTATAGAAGAACCCGGTCCCCGGCAGCCTCAGCGTCCGACGCATTCCCTTGGAACCAAGGGGCATCTTCGCGCCACGCGGGCCAAAGGACAGCGAAGGACCGGACTTGCTCAGGTTCATCGTGATGCTGGGTGCAACACGAAAGCGGCGGAAGAAGCGGAAGGCCATGTGGAATGACTATAATTGTACTTTGGGTGGTTACTTTTGTCGGAAGGTTCTTCCATGGTCCGCAATTGAATCATCCTACAAATGATTCGAGAATAGGAGTAAGCAATATCGCCATTTTTTGGGGCGCGGGTGTAGATGCCAGTCAAGCCTTTGCACGGGGTAAGTGATCTTTCGTTTGACATGAAAAAGTAAGTACTCCACAGCCGGGAAATCATCAATTTCGACCCAATTACTATCCAGCACGTTTTTTGGTCCGGATAGAAACAAAAAAAAATCCCGGCCTAAGCGACCGAGATTCTTTTAATTTTGGTGGTGGGCGGTCGGGGATTTGAACCCCGGACTTCCACCGTGTGAAGATGGCACTCTAACCACTGAGTTAACCGCCCACGTTTTTCTTTATGTGAAACCCTCTTCGTTGGCAAGATGTTTTTTCAGGTGCGCCTGCTTTCGGCTTTTTTTTCTTCCGGAGTTTCGATTGCCGGGGCAACTGGACTTGGGTGGGGGATGGGCATACGATGTTTGGGCGGTTGTCACCTACTTGCAGGAGAGGAAAAGCGTATGTTGTTGATCGAGGATCTTCGGGTTTCCATTGACGGCCAGGAAGTGCTCAAGGGCGTCAGCCTGGAAATCAAGGAAGGGGAGACGTTCATTCTGTTCGGGCCCAACGGTTCGGGCAAGACGTCATTGCTGATGACGTTGATGGGCTTCGCGAACTATACAGTCACTGGCGGGAAAATCACCTTTCGGGGGCACGACATCACCCATGCTCCGATTTACGAGCGCGCCAAGTTGGGCATCGGCATGTCTTTTCAGCGGCCACCGACGATTCACGGCCTGAAGACACGCCACCTTGTGAGCATGTGCGCCCATCACCGCCAACGGGATGTGGATGTGGAAGCCCTGGCCCGCAAGGTCAATTTCGACCAGTTTCTGGAGCGGGATATCAATGCCGGGTTTTCCGGGGGCGAAATCAAGCGTTCCGAGTTGCTGCAGCTGATGGCCCAGAAGCCTTCCCTGCTGCTTTTCGACGAGCCGGAGTCCGGGGTGGATCTGGAAAACATGGCCTTGATCGGGAACACGGTGCGGGAACTGCTCAACGGCTCCCAGGAGCCCAAGCCGGACCAGAGCATGAAGGACCTGCGAGCCAAACGGGAGACCTCGGGGCTGATCATCACCCATACCGGATACATTTTGGACTACATTCACGCGGACCGGGGCCAGGTGCTCCATAAGGGCGTATTGTGCTGCCAGGCCAACCCGCGCGTGATTTTGGAACATATCGGGAAATTCGGCTACAAGGAGTGCGTACGATGTCTGAATTAGCCGGCAAGCCTCAGGGCGCCACTCAAAATATTCCCCAGGCCGACGTCTCCAGATTCGCGTTTTCCGGAAAGGGCGCTGGAATTGCGGACATCCGCTCCCTGACTCCAGAGGACAAGGAGCGCCTGCTCATGTCCGGCGTAGACCTGGATATGGCTGGCCGAGGCGGTTCGTATCTTCAGGTGGACGACAAAAGCGTCCACTGCGACACCTGCGACCCCAACGTTGAAATTCTGGACATCACCGAGGCACTGCGGCGATACGACGGTTTGCCGGAGTATTTCTGGAATGCCGTGAAACCGGATCAGGACGATTTCACGCGGATGGCCGCCCGTGAGCAGTTGCAGGGCGGCTATTTCATGCGGGCCAAGGCCGGGATGAAGATCGCGGAGCCGGTTCAGTCCTGTCTGTTCATCAAGGGCGAAGCCGTGGCCCAGAACGTCCACAATATCATCGTTGTGGAAGAGGGCGCGGAGTTGCACGTGATCACCGGATGCGCCACGGCCCACGACCAACAATCCGCCCTGCATCTGGGGATTTCTGAGTTTTACGTGAAAAAGGGCGGAAAGTTGACCTTCACCATGATCCACAACTGGGGCGAGAAGGTCATGGTCCGGCCGCGCACCGTGGGCGTGGTGGAGGAGGACGGGGAGTTTCAAAGCAATTACGTCCTGCTCAAGCCCGTGGAATCCGTGCAGTCCTATCCGTCCATCTATCTGAACGGTCCCAGGGCCGTGGCCCGGTTCAACTCGGTGATCGTCGCCCCCACCGGCTCGCTGGTGGACACGGGCAACCGGATCTACCTGAACGCACCGGAAACCCGTGGGGAAATCATTTCCCGGACCATCACCACCGGGGGCAAGATCATCGCCCGGGGACATATTATCGGCAGCCACGTCCCGGCCAAGGGGCATCTGGAATGCAAGGGGCTGATCCTGGGCAACGGGATCATTCACGCCATTCCGGAACTGGAAGGCACGGTTTCCGGCGTGGAACTGTCCCACGAAGCGGCAGTGGGCAAGATCGCCCAGGAAGAAATCGAATATCTGATGGCCCGAGGACTGGACGAGGACGAAGCCACGTCCACCATTGTCCGCGGCTTTCTGAACGTGGAAATCATGGGCCTGCCTGAAAAGCTGCGCCAGACCATCGACAAGACGATTCAGGAGTCCGAAAAAGACATGTTCTAGACGGGAGTGAAGAAATGCCCGGTTTCAAGGCGCACCTGTTCGGGGGTGCGCTTTTTTTTGGTTTGGTTCTGACGACGGTACTCTGGCTGGGCGTGTACCAGCCGGATCAGCAGACCTTGTTGTTTTTGGCCCTGATTGTGTTGCTCAGCGCCCTGTTTCCGGATGTGGATACGGATTCCAAGGGCCGCGTGCTGTTCTACGGGGCCTTGTTGTTGGTCTACCTCGTGCTGATGATCCAGGGACGGTTCCGGCTGGCCGCGGTGCTGGGGTTCTGCGCCCTGCTTCCGGCCGTAGGGCATCATCGAGGCTGGACCCACAGTTGGTGGGCCATGCTCCTGGTTCCCCTGCCGATCATCATCCTGCCCATGGTCTTCTACGACCGCTCTTTCGCCTCGGTCCTGCCCTTCTATCTCGCCTCGGTCACTGGTTACTGCTCACATCTGGTTTTGGACAGAACATTCTGATTCCGCAACTACGCGCTTTCCTGCAATCGAGACTCGATCAGTGCCCGGGCCCGGCGGGCGAGTTGCGTGACTTCGGGCTTGGAGATCTGGTCGTCCGCCCCCACGGCTTCGCCCTTGTGCCGCAGCTTGTCCGTGATCAGCGAAGAGAACAGAATGACCGGCAATCGACCCAGGTCCGGGTCGGACTTGATTTTTTTACACAGCGTCAGGCCGTCCATGGTGGGCATCTCGATGTCCGTGATCACGATCTGAACATGATCGGTCAGTTGCTGGCCCTGTTCCTTGGCGACGTGGTTCAGCTTCTGGAGACGGTCCCAGAGTTCCTGGCCGTGAAAGGCCGTTTCTACGGTGAAGCCGGCCTTTTCCAGAAGGTCGCGGAGCATGTTCCGGATCAGTGACGAGTCGTCGGCGATCAAAGCTTTCATGGCCTTGCCCCGGTGGGCCTCGAAGTCCAGATCCAGGCGCAATGCCATAGAGGGATTCAGGTCGGCCACGATTTTTTCCAGGTCCAGCACGAAGACGATCCGGCCTTCCAGGTGGATCACGCCGGTGATGCAGTCCGAACTGAAGCTGGCCAGGTACGCCCCCGGCGACATGACTTCTTCCCAGTTGATCCGATGGATGCGGTTGACCCCGGAAACCAGGAACGCCGTGACCAAGCCGTTAAACTCGGTGACGATGACCTTCCCTTCCTCTTCGCCCTCTGCTGGAGGGGCCTTGGTCTTGCCGAGCCAGATGCTGAGATCCACCAGCGGAATAATGGAGGAGCGAAGATTGAACGCGCCCAGCACCGATGGGTCGGACAGCTGCGGCATTTCGGTGACTTTGGGCATGTGAATGATTTCCAATACTTTGGCCACGTTCACAGCGTAGTGTCCATGGTAGGCTTCCGTTGTGCCGGGAGGTTGCTCCAGCAGGGTGAACTCCACGACTTCGAGTTCGTTGGTTCCGGCTTCCAAAAGAATATTGCTCTGGCTCACGGTGTTCTCCCTCTAGAGGTTGGATCGATCATGGACGATTTGAAGGTAACATGGTTTTCAAGCGTTGGACAACCGCCTGGATCACGTTTTTGGGCGTGGAGGCGCCGGCGGTGATGCCGATGGTGTTCAGGTCCCGAAGCTGGTCAAGGGGCAGCTCGTCCGCGACTTCCACGTGATGGCATGGGATGCCGGCCTGTTCAGCCACCTGGACCAGTCGCCGGGTATTGCCGCTCTCGCGTCCGCCGACCACGACCATGGCCTGGACCTGTCCGGCGATAACACGGGCTTCTTCCTGGCGATTCATGGTTGCCGCGCAAATGGTGTCCAGGACCGGAATGTCCGGATCAAGCCGTCGGCGCAGCAGCTCGGCCATCCGGGCGTACAGTTCCTGGTCCTGGGTGGTCTGGGCCGCGAGAAAGCAGGGGCCGAGCCGATCCTGGAGCAGTTCTTCAAGCCCCTCCTCCGAATCCACGACACAGGCTCCGTTGGCGGCATAGCTGAGCAGGCCGCGCACTTCCGGATGGTCCGCCTCGCCCAGAAGAATCATCAAGCGGCCCTGGGCCGCTTGTCTGGCGATGAGCACTTGAGCCTTCTTGACCTTGGGACAGGTGGCGTCGACCAGATGCACGCCTCTGGTTTGCAGCGCGGCTTCGATGTTTCGGGGAATGCCGTGGGCTCGGACGACCACGGACTGGCCCGGGGTCAGGGCTTCCGGGGCGTTGATTTGAACCACGCCCTGGGCCGCGTATTCCTGAAGAACCTGGGGATTGTGGATGATCGGTCCGAGGGTGCAGACCTCGGATTTTTGGTTTGGGCCGTGTAGCAGGGAGTCCAGTTTGCGCAAGGCCATGTCCACGCCCATGCAAAAGCCGGCGGTTTGGGCCAAGATAATGTTCATGACGCATCCTCGTGGGAAATATCGGTTTTGCTGAGCACGACGGTGATTTCGTCGAGCAAGGCTTCGAGCTGGGTCCAGGATTCGATTTGGGTCAGTTGGGTGCGCAGGGACTTGGCCCCGGAGAATTGGCGCAGATAGCGCGGAGCGATGGTGCGCATGGCCAGCAGGGCGCGGCGGTCGTCCAGATGCGCCCTGGCCAGTTCCATGTGTCGGCGGACGATGTCCAGGCTGTACGTCGGGGTGGCGTGAAAGGGTTGTCCGTTTTCGTATAAGGACAGAAATTTTCGGAAGATCGCCGGATCCCACAGCGCCCCTCGGGCGAACATCACCCCATTGACCCCGGTTTGCTCCAGACAGCGGTACGCGTCCTCAGCCGTGAACAGGTCGCCGCTGGCAATGATCGGCACGGTGATGTGATCCCGCAGTCTCGCCAGACGATCCCAGTCCGCCTGTCCGGAAAATCCCTGAGTGGCCCAGCGTGGGTGCAGGGTCAGCCAAGCCACGCCGAGATCTTCCAATCTCTTGGCCAGGTCCGGCAGAACGTCCTCTCCTGGTCGCCAGCCCAGTCGCAGTTTCACGCCCACCCGACCTTCCCCGGCCTTGGCGACCATGGTCGCGACGATGCGGGTCAGGGTCTCCGGCTCACGAAGCAGCGCAGCTCCACTGCCGGTCTTGGTCACCTTGGGCACGGAACAGCCGGCGTTGAGGTCGAAGTAGTGGGCCCCTCGCTCCAGAAGGAGGTCCATGGCTTGGCCCAAGGTCTGGGCGTCCGGGCCGTAGACCTGAACCACCAGCGGGCTATCTTCGGAATTGGTGGTCAGGATGCGTTGCGTGGCCGTGTTGTTGAAGATCAGGCCCTTGGCGCTGACCATTTCCGTACAGGCCGCTGTGCACCCCTGCTCCCGGCAAAGCAGGCGAAAGGGAAGGTCTGAAAAACCGGCCAGCGGGGCCAGCCAGGGTTGCTCCGGGGTTATGGGCAAGGGGGGATATATCGGTGATGTTGTGTTGGTCATACTTTGATGTGCAAACGGGGGCGTCCCGGAGTCGATGCGAGCAATAAGCGCGAAAGGAGTCCTGAATGCTTGCCCGCAGGCAGAGGCTTGACGCCCAGAAAGGACAGCGCCCCGGACTGGGGGCGGGGGAAGGCTTGCTGGAGCCAGTCCGAGACAGCGGCGATGGTTTGGGACCGGAGGGCTTCCAGGTCCAGGTGCAGGGTCCAGCCCGAATGGGAGCCCGACAGAACGAAGTGTATCTCCATTTGCCCCAGGAGCGGATGGGTGCAGGTGAATACGGCTTGAGGGGCGGGTGTTGCGGAAGTCGTTTGCCCGGCACCTCCCGGAGCCCCCCCGAGGAGCAGCCCGGCCCCGCGGACCCGGTCGGACAGCCAGGGCAGGGCGAAGAAGCGCCCAATCCCTCTGGCGGCCAGCTCCGTGTTGATCGGCTCCAGGGCCGTGTGCAGACGGTGGAGATTTTGGCGCGCCTCAAGGTGTTGGTCCAGGAGTTTCCGCCACACAGCCAAGCGATCGGCCAGGCAATGGGCCCGGTTTTTTTGTGCAGGGTCCCGCTCAAAATTCACAATCGGGCCCTGTTCGAGGTTGTCGCTGTCCGAAGTGACGGACGACCAGAGCGAGGTCAGTGAGGCTTCCAGACGGCTCTGTTCGGTCCAAATGCGTTGCAGCAGGGGAACGGTTCCGGGCAGGCCGGAGGACGACAGCTCTTGCAGGATAATGTCCGGGAAGAGCTGTTTGACCAAAAAATGGAGGCGCGAGCCGAGTTCAGGCCGCGAGGCCATCCTGGCCAGTAGCTTGGTCCCTTGAAAGTCGACCCAGCCGATTCCGGGACCGTCCCAGCCCAGAAATGACCCGGATATCCGCTCGCCGACCCGATTGTCGGCGCGAAAGCGTTCTACCCGTTCAGGCGTCGCATGGAACGGGGAGGTTGGGCCGCCCCAGCGCCTCACGACGATCCGCCCTGTTCCAGAATCAGTTCGACTTCATCGGTGCTCAAGCCCGTGGATTGGGCCAAGGACTTGATGGAGCGACCCTTGCGGTGTCCCGAGAGGATGACTTGGCGCAGAAATTGAGGGGACTGGGCGAGACTTTCGGCCTGCTGGAGCAGGCTGCGGAGCTGTTTTTCCCGTTCAGCGAGCTGCGTTTCCAGGTGCAGCAGTTCGGTTTGCCGCTCGGCGAAATTGTTCAGAAACTGCTGCTCCAGGTCCACACTTTTTTCGATCTTCCCCAGGAATTCATTCTGACTATTTTGCAGCTTGGCCAGGAGTTGCTCGGAACGGCGCAGGCGAAAAAAGAACGTGATCACCCCGGCCAAAAGGGCCACTTCCAGCAGGCTCAAGACGAGTATGATCCAGTATGAGGTGTGCATGGTCTTTGACCGTGAAAGAACGACGTTTCAATTGCCTGCGTCCGTATTCAAATTTTGAGATTGACGATTTGACCGGACCAGGGGGCTTTTCCCGCCGCAGGCTCTTCATCGGCCTCCCCTTGACGCCGATGATCCCGACGAGGTTGTCGACCTCCCCGACCCTGGTCTTGTTCATCTTCGGGACGGACCTGAAAAGACTCTTCGGTCTTTTTCACTTCCGGGATCCGGGCCCGCTCCTTTTTCAGGGCCTCCTGCATCAGGCTTCCGGCTAAAGCCTGCTGCATGAACGGCCGATCCTGCTCGGCCTGGATCATCTTGCCGACCTTGGGCAGCAGGGAAAGGAGCACGGGAAGCTGAACCTGTTGAACCATTTATCGCACCAGATACTCCTTGATCAGGATGTCGTTCAATGGGTTGCTCAGGTGCTGGTTCATGACCGACATCAGGTCCGCCTTCAGTGCGTCGGCGGCATCCTCGCGCTTGATTTCGGGGATCGGGCGGTTGTTCAAAAAGTAATAAATCGCATCCCGAAGAATGATCTCCTTGCGCTGGACCTCCACATACCTTGTCGACCCTTCCATGGTCAGGGTCAGACGCAAGGAAAGAAACGCGACCTCCTCACCCTGGGTATAGGCGACCCAGAACGGCTTGAGATCGACGGTGTATTCCTCAGGCTTGGGTTCGGGCGCGGGCTGGGGCTGTTGGAGCGGTTCCGGTTCAGGCTGTGCCGGTTCCGGAGGCGGCCGCGTAAGCCAGAAAGCCAGACCGGCCAGCAAAAGCGCCACGACGACTCCGCCGATGATCAAAGTCAGGCGGTACGACTTTCCGGACTTCGGTTCGCCCTCGCCCTTTTCTACGTCCGGAGCTTCCGGCTTGACCTCTTCATCAGGGGGCTCTTCGTCAATGTCGTCAAGAAACGGAGCATCGTCCAGGTCCAGGGTGACCTTCTGAGTTGCCTGAGCCGACTTTGGCTCAAGCTCGAGGATCTCCTCGTCCCGTTCCAAGGGATTGACTTCATTCGGTGGCGGTGCCGGGGGAGTAGCCATGGACGATGCCCTTCGCAGATCCTCGTTGGGTTTTCAAGGCTGTTGCCGCAGGGTCGATGTTCATCTTCGGAATGGAGCGCACCCGGGGACCATCCTCCCTCTTCGGACGCGCCCGATCAGCGGAGAGGAGTACCAAGGGCCGTGGGCCGTGAAGGAAACGAAAAAACAGGATGTCGTCATGCGAAAATCTTGTCGATTTTCTGGCCGAGGGTCTCCGGGGTGAACGGTTTGACGATATAGTTGGAAACCTTGGCCTGGACCGCCTCGATGATGTTCTCCTGAAGACCCTCGGCGGTGACCATCAGAAAGGGGACGTCGGCGTACTCCTCGCTGGCCCGAACTTTGCGCAACAGTTCGATGCCGGTCATCTTGGGCATGTTCCAGTCGGAAATCACGAAGTCGATCTGTTCCTTGTTCAGAACTTCCCAGGCCGTGGTTCCATCGTCGGCCTCGACGATATTCGTGAATCCCAACTGACGCAGAATGTTCTTGATGATCCGCCGCATCGTCGAGAAGTCGTCGACGACGAGAACGCGCATGCTTTTGTCGTAACTCATCAGGCTTGTCTCCTTGTTTGCTTTTGGTGAGGGCTGGATGCTTGAAGCTTGGCGAACTTGTCCCGGAGTTTGCCCAGGGCCTGGGAGTGCAACTGGGACACCCGGCCCTCGGTAATGTTCATCACCAGGGCGGTCTCCCGCATGTTCAACTCGTCGGCGTAGTACAGGGAAAGGACCATCTGCTCCCTTGCGGTCAATTCATCGATAAGTTGCGCAAGTTTGTCAATCAGTTGTTGGTGCAGGGTATGGGTGAAGGGATCGTTTTGGGTCGTGCTCGTAGAACGAAGGAGATGGTCTTCCAGACCATCCAGGCTGATACAAACTTGATTTTGCAGAGCCTCCAGACCTTCCTGGATCTCTTTGGCGCTCAGGCCGGTCATGGTTTGGAGTTCTTCGGTGGTGGGAACCCGTCCGGTATGTTGCTCCACCTTGCGCATGTTTTCTTCCAAAACCCGGACCCGTTGGCGCAGTCCCCGGGTGAACCAGTCCATGCGCCGCAGTTCGTCCAGCATGGCCCCCTTGATTCTGTTTTCCGCGTAGGTCTCGAATTTGATACCCATGTCCACCTGGAATTTCTCCAGGGATTCGATCAGACCGAGGCTGCCCGCGCTGAGCAGTTCTCCCAGCTCGATATGCTGGGGGAGCTTGGCCTTCATGCGCAGGGCGATAATTTTTATCTTCGGGGCATAGTGCGCAACAATGGCTCCTCGGACCTCGGGGTCAGCGGTGCTCCACGCCAAACGACCTTCTTCAAAGCGCTGCCAGTGGTTAGGTGTTGAAGAGGAGTTTTTTCCAGAAGAATTTGATATTGCCATCGGTTTTGGCTGATTGCGGCCAGGCCAGGATGTTTTCGGCGATTTTTCTCACGGCCTGGGCCGCCGCCGAGGACGGAAGGGCGTGGCAGAACGGCACCTGGCGGGTAACGGACTGCCTGACAGCCGGGTCCTGAGGCAGCGAACCGATCAGGTCCAGGGAAACGCCGTCCAGGAATTTGTCGCAAGCCGCGGCCAGTCGTTGGAAGGTTTGCTTGGCCTGTTTTGGGTCCGCGGCCATGTTCACGACCACTCGGAACCTGTGTACGCCGTGTTTGTTGTGCAGGACCTTGATCGTCGCGTAGGCGTCGGTCAAGGCAGTGGGTTCCGGGGTCAGAATCAGAATCCGCTCCTGTACGGCCAGATTGAAGTACATGACATTATCCCCGATCCCGGCCCCGGTGTCCACAATCAGGATGTCCGTCTCCTGCCCCAAGGGCTCCAGAGCCTCGATCATCTCCAGCTTTTGGCCGGTGGACAGTTTGAGCATTTCCGGCACGCCGGAGGACGCCGGGAGAATGGAAAATCCGTACTCCGTCCGAACCAGCACCTGGTCCAGCCTCTTTTCATCGTAGACGAGGTGAAAGATATTGTATTCCGGGGCCAGGCCCAACAGAATATCCACGTTGGCCAGCCCCAGGTCCGCATCCATCAACAGGACCCGTTTGCCCATCTTATGGAGAGCGTAGGCCAGGTTCACGGAGAGGTTGGTCTTGCCCACACCGCCTTTGCCGGAAGTTATGGAGAGAACTAGGGGGTTGTGCTCGTTCGTGCGCGTCATGGTTTCCTCGCAAATACGTGAAGTTCGTCGTCAGTGCAAAGGTCTTTCCGGCCCGCCCCCGAGGGTCGTGGGCAGGCGGTGGGTGAAGACCAGTTTCCAGAGGTTCTGGTGATCCGCCGGAGCCAGGCTGGAATTCAGCGACGTGCCGTAGGACAGGGCGGAGACGGGGAGTCGGGTGGAGTAGCCGATGTTCACCAGGGAACCGTAGCTTTCCGCCTCGTCCAGCTTGGTCCAGATCAGGCTGGACAGGGCTGGGATTTGAAATTTCTCAATAAACCGCTGAAGGATCGTGTTGGAGTAATGGGGGCTGAGGACCAAGTGCACGGCACAGTTGCCCTTCAGGGAGATTTCCTTGTCCATCAGCCAAGCGTCAAGATGGTCTCCCCCCGGCAGGCCGGGCAGGTCGATGAAGACCATATCGTAGGCTTCGCGAAGCAGACGCCGCCAATCCTCGGGCAAGCGCAGGTCCACGAAGGGGAATTCTCCCAACTCAGCGTAATGCTGTAGCAACAAGCGACCCTTGCCATGATGCTGGTCCGCGTTGGCCAGGGCGATCCTGCGGTTGGGAAATTCTCGGCGCAGGTTCAGGGCCAAGCGTAACAGCGACGATGTTTTGCCCGAACCATGCGGGCCGACGAAGGCGTGCAGCTTTTCCGGCCAGTGCCTTCCGGTCCACGGCTTGACGGCCACGATGTTCCGCAGTTCCTCCAGAATGGATTTCTCGGGTGCGTTTTTCAGAGCTCGCCACAGGTGCATGGCCACCTCGGGCAGGACTTCCTCCCGTTCCAGATATTCCAGGGCTTGGCGCTGGCGGGGAGAGAGAAGATTGTAGTCCGCCTGGGGCTTGAGGACGCTAAACAGGTGCTCCTTAAGGCACGTCCACTCCTGGTGCATCTGTTTCCAGCCCGGATAGGCCCCGCCCGAAGGGGCGGCGATATCCGGCTGCCCCGGATTCGTGAGCCGGTTCCCCACGGGCGGCGGCTCCATGGCGGCCATGATTTCACAGCAGGGGCGACCATTCTCTGTTCCGTTCTGGGTGCTGAGAATGACCGCGTCCGGCCCCAGTTCGGCGCGGATTTGCTTGAGCACGGTCCGCGTGTCCGGTCCGCGAAAGGTCTTAACCTGCATGGGCCATCCTCACCGTTGCCGCGGACTGCAGGTTGATCCCCGCGGGAATTTCGGCCTGGGAAATGATGGGCAGCGTGGGGATGAAGCGGGTGATGAGCTGGGCGAGATGCGAGCGCAGGCTGGGCGTGGTCAGCACCACGGGTTGGCCCTCGGCGACCATGGCCTGCTCCATGGCCGACTGTAAACCTTGGATCAGCTTTTGGCCGTGACCGGGGTCGATGTTCAGATAGGTCCCCTGTTCGGTCTTGCGGAGGTTCTCCTGAAGCAGGCGCTCCCAGTCCTGGTCCAGAATGATCACGGCCAAGTTGCTTCCTCCGGCAAGATAGGGTTTGACGATGGTCCGGGCCATGCGTCCGCGGACGTATTCCGTGAGCAGGTCCGGGTCCTTGATGGACGGGCCGAAGTCGGCCAGGGTTTCCACGATGGTCAGCATGTCCCGGATGGAAACCTGTTCGCGAACCAGGTTCTGTAGCACCCGCTGGACGGTCCCCAGGGACATGATGCCCGGCACCAACTCTTCTATGACCTTGGGGGCGCGTTTGGCCAAATTGTCCAAGAGAGACTGGACCTCCTGGCGGCCCAAGAATTCGTGCAGGTTGCGGCGGAAGACCTCGGTGATGTGGGTGGCGATGACCGTGGACGGGTCCACTACTGTGTACCCGGCGAGCATGGCCTCGTCTTTTTGCTTGTCCGGTATCCACAGGGCCGGCAGGTTGAAGGCCGGTTCCCGGGTTTCCACGCCCTGGATGCGGTGTTTGGCGTCGCCGGGATCCATGGCCAGAAAGTGGTCGATGAGAATTTCCGCGGACGCCACCTGGTTGCCCTTGATCATGACCACATACTGGCCGGGCTTGAGCTGCAAGTTGTCGCGCAGATGCAGCGAGGGAATGATTACGCCCATATCCAGGGCGAACTGACGGCGGATGGAGCGGATGCGGGCCAGCAGGTTGCCGTTCTGGTCCTCGTCCACCAGGGGGATCAGGCCGTAGCCCACTTCCAGTTCCAGGGCGTCCAGGGGCAGTAATGCCTGAACTTCTTCCGGAGTGTCCAGGCTGGGGGTTGGTTTTTTTTTCGCTTCTTCCGCGGCTTGACCGGATTCGGCTTGGATTCTCCCGGCAACAACGGAGATTCCGTAGATCATTCCCGCGAAAAGAAGGAACATCATGGTCGGCATGCCCGGGACCAGTCCCAGGACCAAAAGGATTGCGGCGACCAGGCGCAGGGCCTTGGAGTGCAGG
>SKYX01000295.1 GCA_007127655.1 Desulfonatronum sp. | reverse complement strand
GTCGGAAACAAAGCTGGGCCATGGTCCTTTTTCCAGCTCGTCCAACAACGGGGTCTTGTGTTTCGCCATTGTTCTGCCTCCTCGAAGGGTTTAGGGGGGTTCATCAAACAAAACAGAAGGGGAATCGGCCTCCGCATTCAACCGAACATTTTCCGGGAGAATGCGACCACGTCAGCCCCCTTATGCGCAAAATGAATCCAATGAACGGATTGAAGCTCTTGGAAATATGCTTCGTGAAAATTATTACAACCGCAACGCTCTTATTGTCAAGGCAAAGGCTCATTGCGCGAGTTCAGACTCCGGAAAGGGGGGGGGGATTCGGTGAGGAACTGTCTGTTTTTCAGATAAAATTTTCGGTGCATTTCAGTGGCTTGATGGTTGTGTGAGGCGTGTGGCCTTTATCCCGTAACTGCCGGGTAGGGTCTTGCTGTTGAAGATTTTTCCCTCGGCCCGAAACGGTCGTAATTTGTTGTTCAGGAGCTGAATTTGGTCCGCGAGTCTGCGTTTATATGGGAAGAGCTGTGAGGCGCTCTTCCGTTCCTCCAAAAAGAGGATCACCTGGATGCGCGGCGAGGGGGCCTTGTGAAAGAGCGCACGAGCAAAGGGCCGCAACTCCGGGACGTCCCAGCGCTGGGCCGCGACGAGGCCGGAGAGGCTGTCCCGGACCTTCTGAACCACTTCCGAAACCAGCCGTCCGGAGAGCAGTCGCTGGCGATTGCGGGACTCGTGCCCGCTGAGGTCCTTGACCTCGATGAGTAGCAGGTCTCCGGGGGCGCCGGAGCCAGGACGAACGGCCAGGAAATCCACGGCCTTGGTTCCTTCCACCCGGAGCATGGTGCTTCGGTAGAATTTTGTGTCGTCGTACTTGCAGGCCGTGACGCCCCGGGCAAAGCGGAAAAGCAGTTCCCCCTCGACGAATTCGGTCATGGGGGCGTCTCCGAATCCGGCGAGTTCCGCGTCCTTTGATCCTTTTTCTGATCCGATTCCTGTTCAGCCTCCAGGTGCTGCTCAAGGTAGCGGTCGCTCTGATCCAATTCCTCTTCCAAGGCCGCGATGTTCGGAAGGCCCTCGATGTCTTCGTCCTGGTGGGCGATGACCCCGGAGTTATTGTATTCCAGTCCGGTGTACAAGGTCTGCACGGCATGGGACCGGTTCAGCAGGGCCAACTCCCTGAGCAGAAAAAGGCTGTGGGTGGCGATGACCACCTGGATGCCGGCCTGGGCCGTGGCCAGCAGCGCCTGAGCTACCTTGCGGATCAATCTGGGGTTCAGATTGCTGTCCGGTTCATCCCAAAATAGCGTGCATCCTCGGCACAGGGTTCCGTTCAGCAACAGGTACGCCAGTTGGGCGATCTTGCGCAGCCCTTCGGCCAGCAAGCCGATTTCCAGCTTGCCTTTGTCGCTGGTTTTGACGTGAAAACGCCCATGTTCCAGAAGAACTTTGCCCCGCAGGATGGTCTCCAGTTCATGAATCAGGGAGGCTACCGGTTGCAATTGGGACGGCTTCAATGGGCCGGCCTGGAATTTTCGGCACAGGTCGTAATAGGTCTCGTCCATGGGCAGTTCACGGCGCTCATAGGAGCCGACCAGGCTCGGGAAAAGCGACAAGGCTTCCTTGGGAGGGAGCATCACCGGTGACTTGGCGGTTTGGGGGGGTGTGTGCGCTTCGATGGTCACCTTTTTGCGGCTGTTGGGCGCGAAGCTGAAGCGCAGGGCATGGCCCAAGAAGTCGGCACGTACCACACAGCGCGAGCGCCCGGAAGCCCGCCCGGAATTTCTCTTGGCCAGCCCGCCCAGAAAATCCGGCCGAAATACGGCCACCAATTTTTCCGCGATTCGCTCGTCCAGGTGAAAGTGGATTTCCGGAGCCGTTTCCTCGGAACTCTCGCTTTGCAGGGCGCTGACAACATAGGCCAGTTTAAGCAGATGGCTCTTGCCAGTGCTGTTTTCTCCGATAATGACGTTCAAGCCGGGGGTGAAGCGCAGCTTGGCCTCGGCGAACAGGGAAAACCGGGAAACGGCGAGCGATGTCAGCATGGCGGGGCGCTCCGGCTTTGGGTTAATGGGGGAGGCAGTCCGTTTGGATCATTGATCGAGGATTTCGATGTTTGACACTTCACCCGAAACACTTGCATGGAAAGGGAAGATGGTCAATGTTGTTTCGGAGTTGATGTCTCAGCCCATTATCATCATGTCGATGGAGAACTCTGCATGAACAGAACATCCGTTTTTCAGGCCGTGAGCGCCACCGTGTCGCTGGGCTCCATTCTGCTGCGGGGCTGGGTGCGCACCAGGCGGGACGCCAAGGAAGTCACGTTTCTGGAGATCAATGACGGCTCCTGCCTCAAGAACGTGCAAGTCGTCGTGGACCACGCCGTGGCTGACAAGCGGTTCAAGGACGTGAACACCGGGGCCTCGGTGGAGATTCGCGGCGAGCATGTGGCCTCGCCCGCCGCGGGGCAGAGTTGGGAGGTGCGGGCCGAGCGGGTCGTGCTCATCGGCATGGCGGATCAGGAAACGTATCCGCTCCAGAAAAAGCGCCATTCGGACGAGTTCCTGCGGACCATCGCCCATCTGCGGCCCAGGACCAACAAGTACGGGGCCATGGCCAGGATCCGCTCCGAGGCGGCCTTTGCCGTGCATGATTTTTTTCGCGGGCGGGGCTTCTGGCATCTGCATGCGCCGATTTTGACCGGTTCGGACTGCGAGGGGGCTGGGGAGATGTTCCGGGTGACCAGTCTTTCTCCTGAGCACCGGCCCAAGCCCGGAGCCGACGTCCATGCCGAGGATTTTTTTGGCAAACAGGCCAATCTGACCGTCTCCGGGCAACTGGAAGCCGAGTTGTTCGCCTGCGCCCTGGGCCAAGTCTACACCTTTGGCCCGACATTCCGGGCCGAGAATTCCAACACTCCTCGCCATGCCGCGGAATTCTGGATGATCGAACCGGAGTTCACCTTCGGAGATCTGGCCGAAGACATGCAACTGGCCGAAGACCTGACCAAGGCCATGGTCCGGCAGGTCATGGAGCACCGCGCGGATGATCTGGAACTGTTCGGTAAGTTCGTGGACAAGACCCTGCTTGGCGATCTGGAAACCCTGCTAGCTAGGCCCTTTGCCCGGATATCCTACGCCCAGGCCATTGATATCCTGGAGGACAGTAAGCGGGATTTTGAATTCCAGGTGCTGTTCGGGTCGGATTTGCAGACCGAGCACGAACGTTTCCTGGCCGAGGAGCACTTCAAGCAGCCGGTGATCGTCCACGATTATCCGCGAACCATCAAGCCGTTCTACATGCGCCTGAACGACGACGGCGAAACCGTGGCGGCCATGGACCTGCTTGTGCCCCGGGTGGGGGAACTGGTGGGCGGGAGTCAGCGCGAGGAGCGGCTGAACATTCTCTCGGACCGGATGGACGAGCAGGGCCTGAACAAGGACGCCTACTGGTGGTACCTGGACACCCGCCGCTTCGGCTCCGCACCCCACGCCGGATTCGGCATGGGGTTCGAGCGCTTCCTGATGATGATCACCGGCGCGACCAACATCCGCGACGTGATTCCCTTTCCGCGTACGCCGGGGCATCTGGAGTTTTGATCGCTACTGTCAAGTACCATCTTCAGCGCACATTTCAGGAAAAACCTTCAGGGAGAGAGCGGCTTCTTTCTTGAGATTTTCAGTATCCTTGGCATAAAAATCCGCTCCACCGTCGATATCAGTGAATTCGCCTCGGAACATCTCAATGTCTGGATCATATTTGATGACTGCGCGATAACCTTCAATTTCAACTATATGCATTACCCCAGTCCCATCTCCGGCGTCATCTCCCGCCCCGTCAAATCCGTATCATATCCCCCTAGATCGCGAATTTTCGCCTGCAACGCCTCTGAGCGGATCAATTCCAGGATCGTGGCGATTTTCGGATCGTCCGCGAATTGTCTGGGGATGAGCAGGTCGTAGCGTTCCCGGGCCAGGGGCACGAAGTCCAGGTTCAGGGCCTTGGCCGCGGCGAAGATGCCCAAGCCGCAGTCCGCCGCGCCGCTGAGCACGTTCACGGCCACGGCCATGTGCGTGTACTCTTCCTTGTCATAGCCTTTGACCGAGTCCGGGGCGATGTCGGCCTGTTTGAGGTGGTGGTCCAGGAGGATGCGCGTTCCCGCGCCGCGTTGACGGTTGATGAAGGTCAGGTCGGGCCGGGCCAGATCCTCGACGCCCCGGATGCCCTTGGGATTGCCCTTGGCCGTGATCAGCCCCTGGTGGCGGATGGCCAGGTTGATCACCAGCAGGTCCAGGCCCGGGAGGTATTTGGCCAGGAACGGGAAGTTGTAGTCCGCGGTTTCGGGATCAAAGAGGTGGCACCCGGCCAGATGGGCCGCGCCGTTTCGCAGGGCGGTCAGGCCGCCCATGCTGCCCACGTGGGTGGAGGTCAGGCGGAACGGCTCGGCCAGGCCCATGAGTTCGTTGGTCAGCAGGTCCAGCGTGTTGTCGTGGCTGCCCACACAGACGATGGTCCGTTCCATCTCGGCTTCCGGGACCAGCAGTTCGGCGTCCAGCAGGGCTCCGGCCTCCACGCCCTCGCTGTGCATGGGGATCCGGGCAATGCCCTGGGCCTTGGTCAGGGTGGTGATCATCCCCGCGCCCCGGGCCAAGGGCGTGGCCACCCATTTTGCGCCCACCCGGCCGATGGCCAGGCGCATGAATTCCTGGACCCCCAGCTTGGACGGGGTCTTGCGGGTCAGTTCCACCTGAACCTTGGGCCGAGTGCCCGGATCGTGGCGGCCCATCCAGGCGGCCAGGGGCCGGACCAGTTCCTCGAAACAGATCACCGCGCTGACCGGATAGCCCGGAGCGCCCACCAGCAGTTTCCCGCCAGCCTCGCCCAGGAGCGACGGCTTGCCGGGCATGGCAGCGATGCCGTGCACCAGAATTCGGCCATGGGTTTCCATGACCGTGCGGGTGAAATCCTTGGTCCCGGCGGAGGAACCCGCGCCGATGACCACGATGTGCGCGTCTTCCAGTGCCTTGCCCACGGCCTTGGTCAGAGCGTCCAGCTCGTCCCGCACCGGCGGCGTCCTGCTGACCACGCAGCCCCAGGATTCACCCAGGGCCTTGAAGACCTGGGAATTGCTCTCCACCACCTGCCCGGGCCTGGGCTCCGGCCTGGTGGT
>SKYX01000267.1 GCA_007127655.1 Desulfonatronum sp. | reverse complement strand
GTACCTTGGCGGCCTGGGTCTTGTTGCCCTGGGTGGAGCGCAGGGCGTTTTGGATGAGCATCTTTTCGGTTTCGTGCAAACTTGCGGGGACCGTGACAATGGGGGGAACCGAGCCAGGTTCATCGGAAACCGTAAGCGGCTGGGCCGGCTCGAACGACCTCGAAGGCCGAGCCGGGACGTGGCTCTGGTTCGAAATAACGCTCGGAGACGTTAGTTCACGTTCCTGACTGCCACGGATCCCGGGCGACAGATCCTCAATGTGGATCTCGTCGACAAAGGACAACGCCACCAGGCGCTCCACCTCGTTGCTCAACTCGCGGACATTCCCCGGCCATTCGTAACGCGCCAGGGCGTCCAGGGCGGACTTGGCCAGACGAGGCTGCTCCCGACCCATGCTCCGTGAGTGCAGATCCAGAAAGTGCCGCGTGAGCTGCTGGATGTCCTCCCCGCGCTCGCGCAGAGGCGGGAGATGCAGCGACATCACGTTCAACCGGAAGAACAGATCCCCGCGAAACACCCCGCTCTGGACGGCCAGAGCCATGTCCTTGTTCGTGGCCGCAAGAATCCGGACATCCAGGGGCAGCACCCGCGTCCCGCCCACCCGGGTCAGTTCCCGCTCTTCCAGGACGCGAAGCAACTTGCCCTGGCAGGACATGGGCATGTCCGCGATTTCATCCAGTAGCAGGGTTCCTCCCTGGGCATGCTCCAGCAGGCCGCGGTGCATCAGCACCCCCGTGGCCACCCCTTTTTCAATGCCGAACAACTCCCGCTCGAACAAGGTCTCCGGCACGGCCGAACAATTCAGGGCAATGAACGGGCCAGCCTTGCGCGGGGAGTTGTAATGCAGGGCCTTGGCCAGCAGTTCCTTGCCCGTGCCGGTTTCGCCGGTGATCAGCACGCTGATGGAAGTGTCCGCGATGCGCTCCACCTGACCCAGAACAGCCCGCATGGCCGGGCACTGGGCCACGATTCGCTTGGCCGAATACCGCTCGACCAGACCCTGCTTCAGCCCCTGGTTTTCCCGAAGCAATCGCCGCCGGGCCTCACACAGTTCGTCGCCGACCCGCCGCAACTCCGCGACCATCCCCTCCAGCCGGTACTCCCGGGCCTCCACCTTGACCAGCATCAGGCCAAAAGACTCGGCCAGCTTGGCCACCGACGCAGGATACTCCGTATTCCGGGTCAACTCGAACAGCTCTCCGGCCCGATCGTACCGCCCCCAGGCCAGATCGTTGCAGATATGCTCCATGATGGTCAGAAGCTGCTCCAGCCCCGGAGAGAGCGATTCATGGTCGTCTTCTGTGGTTTTCATGCGGTGATCCTGCTAAAAAAATGTTCTCCATACCAACTGCCAGGCTCAGACGTAAGCCCAAGGCATTGGAACATGAGGAGGCTGTCCTCTGTTCAGATGCCCACGGGCCATGGTTGAGACGTCACCCATCCCTGGAGAAAACAATACATATGTTTCCTGAAAGATGGTAGTGTAGCACCTTGGAGGCCCAGGGCAAATTTGTTCTCCGTTAACATCCGACAATTTTACGCGAATTTTTTGTCATGCCCAGATAGTCGAAAACCATCCTGGTTTTTTGGTGCAGGTCTCGCAGTTTTTGTGCGACATCTTTGACCCCTCTGGATTTGAGTAAGCCGATGGCGAATCGTCTCAACCTCGTCGTGTTTGCTGGACCGTGGCCAGTTCTGATCGTGCTCTTGTCCTCGTTGTACGTGTTGTCCAGGATATGATGTGAACTGTTTTCGATGGTCCAGTGATCACGATGAATTTTCAGCACTTTCGCTGCGTCTGCCTGATCAGTTGTTAAGCTGGTAACACCGTAGAAGGTGTGTTCCGAGACTTTTCCACTCTTTTTGTCCACGCTTCTTCTGTGGATGCAAAAAACTTGACCGACGTGAGGGAATTCAATGTAGTCGTTCATTTCAGACGTGGTCCAGATGGAACGTTTATCGATACGTCCATGATCTGAATCAATTGTATGATATTCCGGTTCTTGTCGGTTTTCGAAGAATTTTACGATGTCGGCAAGGAGTGTGGCTTGATTTGCCTTGACGGTAAAGAGGTAGTCCGCCTCTCGCTGGACGAGATACGTTGCGATTTTTTTCTGCGTGAGCAGGGCGTCGGCGGTGATGGTTTTTCCGGTAATGTTGATTGGGTCTAGCGTCGGGATGAACATCCCGATTTCGTTGGTTTGCTTGGTCTCTTCGCGATTGCCTGCTATGGGCAGGGCACCGACTTTTTTTGGGTGTACGTGGCCTTCGAGTCGTGTCCAACGAGGCTCACGACATGAGTTTGCTTTCCTTCTTCGTCGATGGCGTTTTTCAAGGTTTTTCCGTCATAGGCGATGCAGACATCCGCCAAGCCGTGAGCTTCGTTCCAATTTTGCAAGGCCTTATCCAGTTCAACCGGATCGACTCTGATCAGAACTTCCCGGATTACGCACAGGCTGGGGATGACGTATTTTCCTTTCTCCTTTCGACAGCGAAAGCGTTCTCGGGCCTTTTGCTCGAGATTTTTGGCCCAACCGTAGATCGCCTTATATCCGCACATCCCACATAAGGTGGCGGCTGTTGCAATAGCAAGCACCACGGATAGGCTATGACGTCGTCCTTGTTTTCTGCGCGGATCAGGGAGTTTGGAAAAATAGGCTGGCAGCGAGCGCATTTGTTCAGCTGTCATCATCATTTTTGGCTCTCCTATGCGATAGGGTGGCTTGAGAATCGGGGCGGATAGCAACGCCCTGGCATCAGTCTGAAGCGGCAGGACAAAAACGAGTTTCGGGGCGGAAGGGGTTGAACTGTATCCTCTTCCAATTCTTTGAAATCCTTTGGTCCTGCCGAGATCAATCCAATTGGCAGCGCGGTAGACAGTCCCTCTGAAACGTTGCGGATCGACAAAGGTCTCCAAAAGCAAGAGAGGGTGGCCAAAGCGCTGTTGCCAATCGGAAGATATACGCTTTGCACATAATGAGAGGACGCGAGACCCTAGATTTGATATGTTCCAGCCTGGAAGAATGAGAAAGCGACTGTTGTTCACCAGCAACTTTAAGCGGTCATATCGATGTCGATATGACCAACCTATCCACTGATCTCTGGCCGCACATTTGAGAGCAGCAGCCGAAAATGTAAGCAGTGCTACCCATTGATCCGAGGAAGTGGCGACATACCAAAGCGTTTCGCTAATTTTCGGAGAAGCACCAAGGTAGTGATGCTCAGCAAGTAAGGATTTGAATTGGCTGGCTTCCTCGTGTTTGATTGGCCGAAGCATGAGGCTGGGCAAGGATGATTTGGTGCTCTCCGAAAACATGGCGAACACCTTTTAACCTATTTCGATGCGCTTGTCCAGGTTTTAGGGGCATCGTCTTAAAATTATTTTGTTTTGTTCTGAGAATAAAATCGTCCTGGTTTCCTGTCAGCTCGTCCTTGACAAACTGTATCCGCTCGAATACAGATCCCGTGATGTTCACGGTCAAACAACTCCCCGAGTTTGCGGATTGGCTGTTACGTATTCGGGATACCGTGACCCGCCTGCGCTTGGCCAGGCGCCTGGACAAAGCTGGGCGCGGTCTGCTGGGAGATGTCAAACCGGTGGGCGAAGGCGTATATGAGATGCGTGAGGACTTCGGACTTGGCTGGCGCATGTACTATGTTCAGCAGGGCTCGACGTTGATCGTGATGCTTGGCGGAGGCGACAAATCAACGCAAAAAGCGGACATCGCCAAGGCCATTGAGCTTGCTACCAACCTCGAGGATTGATCTATGACCCAAAAGATCAGAGTTGCGGACCTGCCAGAGTTCGACATCACCGAACACCTGGACAATGAGGAAGCCATCGCTGCTTATCTGACCATGGTGATTGAAGAAAACGATCCTTCGGAACTGGCCCGCGCGCTCGGCGTAGTGGCCCGGGCACGCGGAATGACCCAGGTGGCCCGGGAAGCCGGGCTTGGCCGTGAGGCTCTTTACAAGGCCCTCCGTCCCAATGCCCATCCCCGCTTTGAGACAGTGGCAAAGGTTTGTTCGGCTCTCGGGGTGAAATTGGTGGCGCAGCCGATGCACACTTGAAGCACTTGAAAGATCGAACTCACGGAAAGGGAAGCCACCGAGCTTCCCTTTCTTTTTTCCCTGCTCCCTGAGCAGGAGCATGTCCTGGGTCCCGCACGGCCAGGCGCAGTTCTTCCGGCTCCAGCACGTCCACGTCCGGGCCATAGCGGCTCATGCCCGCTGCTCGATGGGGTCAGTTTTTTCACGGTTTCCGACCGGTTAACGACAGGATGGCCGGTTCCTCTAGGCAGCGGCGATTCGGGCCAGGGTCCGGAACATCCGGGTTGCAAGCTGATGGCCGTCCGGACGCTGAGATCGCATATCTGCCGTGCCTTCACAACAGTCCCTTCAACTGGCCAAGCCCCTGCTCCAGCTCAGCCCTCGCCGGCACGTTCTCGTCGCAGGCGGTCAGGACGAATTCCGCGGTGGCGTGAATTTTGTGCCAGCGCGGCCGGAGCGGCAAGGTGTTTGCGCTTAGGTACCGGTCCAGGGTCTGGGTGCGGCAATACCCGTCTTTTTCCATGTACACGTTCCAGAGGCCGGACTCTCTGGCCAGCTCGTCCTTGCCGGTCCGCGTGCATGCCAGCCAGCAGTCCACGGCCAGATTCATGACCCGCACCGCCAGCAGCCGCTTGTTCCGGGGCGAGGGGGGCGACGGTTCAGCCCCGCTTTCGACGTTTGCCAGAGCTGCTTCCCTGGCTTGCAGTTGTGCAAGCTGCTCGTCCACGGTGACAAGCTCCGCCGCGAGGCGCTCGGCCTTGTCGCTGACCCGCGAATGCCGCGAGGACATGAATAAACTTCCTTGTCTCTTCTTGGACCGACGGCCAGCACAAAGACGATCACTTCCCATTCCAGTACCTGATACACAACCCGGCAATCACCAACCCGCAACTTGCGGAAATCAGCAAGACCGGCGGACAAGGGAATTCCGAATTCCAGGGGGGATCGGGTCAGCTTCTGGTCGATGGCCCTGACAATGCGGCGGGCCATGGCCGTGCCCACGCTTTCCAGATCTGCTTCGACTTCGTGATGGTACAGGATTTCCCAAGTCATGCGGAGAATTTCTCCAGCATTTTTTCATGGGAGACCGCTTTCGTCCTGTCAAACGAATCAAGTC
>SKYX01000303.1 GCA_007127655.1 Desulfonatronum sp. | reverse complement strand
TGGTGGTGCAGGCATCTTGCCTGCACGGACAGGCAGGATGCCTGTCCTACCATTGAGACATGCCTCTTGCCCCGTCTTGCAGAGCAAAATGCACGGGCGGGGTAAAACGGTACATCAAAATATGCCAACTCCCTTACGTCAAAAAAAGGCCGGTGCGATCGCACCGGCCTTTTGCATTTGGGACTGGAGGGGAAAGCCGGGATGGTTCAGAACGGGTTGACAAATCGCAATGCCTTCTTTCTGGCATCCGTTCGGTGTAGGGGCGCCCGGCCGGTCGCCCCTACGGCCTGGAAATGGACAACCGGACTCGAAAGTGTCAACCATTTTTTCCGACAAAAAGAACCATCCCGGGAAGGCATTCGTCACTCCGCCGGACACTCGTCCTTCGCCTGGGCGCGCATTCCGTCGATGATGGTGTTTAATTGGGCGGCCATCCGGGCCAGTTCGGAGACGGCCTGGGCGGATTGGTTCATGACTTCGCTGGTCTCCGCGGAGATGCGGTTGATGTCCTCCACTCCGCGGTTGATCTCCTCACTGGTGGCGGACTGCTGTTCCGCGGCGGTGGCGATGGAGCGGACCTGGTCTGCGGCCTGTTCGGCCAGGGCCAGGATTTCCTGCAGGGTCGCACCGGAGGTGTTGGCCCGGGCCGTGGCTTCGGCAACAGCCGCGGCAGCCTTGTCCATGCCTTCGATATTGGTCCTGGTTCCTTGCTGAATGTCCGAGATGGCTTGCCCGACCTCCTTGGTGGCGTTCATGGTCTTCTCGGCCAGCTTGCGGACCTCGTCGGCCACCACGGCGAAGCCTCGGCCCGCGTCACCGGCCCGGGCCGCCTCGATGGCCGCGTTCAGGGCCAGGAGGTTGGTCTGGTCCGCGATGTCTTCGATCACGGTCATGATTCGACCGATCTGGTCGGCCTGTTGCCCCAGCCGGCTGAGGTTGGCCTTCAGCTCCTCGGACTGTTGCTGGACTTTGTTGATGGCCGCCACGGATTCGCCCACCACTTTCGCGCCCTCCAGGGCCTTGGTCCGGGACAGGTCCGAAGCTTCGGCGGCCTGGGAGGCGTTTCTGGCCACTTCCAGGACCGTGGCGTTCATTTCCTCCATGGCTGTGGCCGTCTCGCCGGTCCTGTCCCGTTGTTCCTCGGCCCCCCGGCTGGCCTGCTCCACCTGGGCGGCCAACTCTTCGGCGGCCGAGGCCATGGAGTTGGAGACCTGGGTGGCCTGATCCGCGGCTCGGGAGATGATTTCGTTTTGCTCACAGATTTGGGCTTCCTTGGTTTTCAGGGTGGTCATGTCCACGTAGAGGCAGAAACCGCCGATGCAGACGCCGTCCAGATCGTACAAGGGGCAGACGTTGGCCAGGACGTGGCGCACCCCGCCTTTGTGTCCGGTAATGCTCACTTCCAGGTTGCGAAAGACCTCGCCGGTCTTGATGGCTTTGCCCACGGCGGTCTGGCGTGATGGATCATTGTAAAAGATTTCCGCCAGGGTCCGGCCAAGCTGGTTTTTCGGCGGGCCGTCAATCTGGACCATTTCCAGGCAGGCCTGGTTCGTGAACAAGGCTCGCTCCTTGGTGTCCACCAGCAGGAACGGCGTGGGCAGGCCTTCGATAATCCCCTTGCTCAGCCCCTTTTCGTGCTTCAAGGCATGCGACACGGCCTCCAGGGCCGTGAACAGGTCGGGCAGGCTTTTTGCTCCCCGGCTGGACTCCAAAGTGTCTTTTTGGAAATTCCCTTCCGCGAGCCCACCCAGCACGGCGGACGCCTCGGTCAGTGCGCGGTTTTGGAGCACCAGCGGCGTTGCCACGACGAACAGGGCAGTGAGACCGGCAAGGGCTGAAATGATGGCTCCGCTGAACCCGGGCGTGCCAAGCAGAAACGTGGCGAGCACGCCGCCCGCAATAACAAGGGTGCCGAGTCCAATGGCTGGAGCGGCAAGTTTTGTGGTGTCCATAGAGAACGGTCTCCTTGGCTGTCTGAAGTGGCTGATAATCGCGACGGCAAAAGGGGAGAGCGTACGCTTTCCTGTTCCATCGCACACCGAACCCATCTGATGCAATTATAGAATATTGTAAAGCCTCGACTCTACTCGGAAAAGAGTTAGGTTGACAGTTTGTTCGCGAAGCCTGTCCGTCTGTTTTACTTCTTGTTCTCAGCCGATTACCCGGCGGTCTCGAAGATCGCATCGGTCGGACCGCGCAGGAGGAGAAAATCAACGGCCTGGACGGCAATGAAGGCGAGGTCCGGCCCGGCCAGAAAATCTTGCAGGTGTGGCAAACGTTGGTGGAGCAGGCCCGCTACGGCGCGGCATTGTTCCAGGTCCTCGAGAATTTCGGCCCGTCCATGTACAGTCAAGGCCGTGGTTTCCCGGCGGTCCTTCTCGGGATGCGTACCGCGATCGTCCAGGAGCAGGCTGACCTCCGGATTGGTCTGGAGGTTTGCGAACTTGTTGGTGTTGCGGTAGGTGGCCATGAAAAAGGTGGTGCAATCCTCGGAAGGGGCGAACCCCATCAGGGAGGTGTGCGGTTGGTTGTCTTGGGATGTGGCGAGAACACAGCTTTGCTGGCTTTGAATCAGAGCGTGGATGGCGTTGTGCATGACAATGGTCCTTCTTTTATGTGGATGCCGTTGAGAGTGGGGAGTAGAGCGGATTTACCGTTCAATGCGGATGTTTTTTGGACAGGTACCGACTGGCGATTGTCTTGTCGAGTTTATAGGAGAGTAGCATGACGGAGAATCTTAAAACCATGATGAGCCAGTTGGCTCGGCATGCCCGGGACGCGGCCAGGGTGACGGCCAATGCCGAGGGCAGGCGCAAGGACGAGGTGTTGCGGGAATTGGCCCGGCTGTTGCGGGACCGAGGCGGGAAGGTGCTGGAAGCCAATCAGCGGGACGTGGACGCGGCTCTGGCCGGCGGGTTGGACGCGGCCAGGGTGGACCGGCTGCGGATGACCGAGGCGACCGTCGAGTCCATGGCTCAGGCTTGCCTGGAGGTCATGGCCCAGGCCGATCCGGTGGGTGAGATCGAAACCATGTGGCAGCGGCCCAACGGGCTGCGCATCGGGCGGATGCGCGTGCCCCTGGGCGTGGTGATGATGATTTATGAATCCCGGCCCAACGTGACCATTGAAGCGGCCATTCTGACCCTCAAGGCCGGCAACGCGGCCATCCTGCGGGGTGGCTCCGAGGCCTTCCATTCCAATCAAGCCCTGGCCGAGCTGATCGCGGTGGCGCTGCGGGCCGCCGGACTGCCCGAGGCCGCGGTCCAACTGGTGCCGGTCACGGACCGGGAGGCGGTGGGCCATTTGCTGAAGCTGGACGAGTTCATCGACGTGGTCATCCCCCGCGGCGGCGAATCCCTGATCCGGGCCGTGGCCGACCAGGCCACCATGCCCGTGCTCAAGCACTACAAGGGGGTTTGCCACATTTACGTTGACCAGGGTGCGGATCTGGACAAGGCCCTGGAGATCGTCTTCAATTCCAAGGTGCAGCGCTGCGGGGTGTGCAACGCCCTGGAGTGCCTGCTGGTGCACCAGGATGAGGCCAAAATGTTCCTGCCCAAGGTCGCGGAACGTCTGGGGGCCGCGGAAGTGCGCTTCAAGGCCTGCCCGGAAAGCCTGCCCCTACTGAAGCCCAAGGCCGACGCCGAACCGGCCGAGGAAGGCGACTGGGGCCGGGAGTTTCTGGCTTTGGTCCTGGCCGTGCGGGTGGTCCGGGACATGGACCAGGCTTTGGAGCATATTGCCCTTCACGGCTCCAACCATACCGAGGCCATCCTCACCAGGGACCACGACCGGGCCATGCGCTTTTTGCGCGAGGCCGACGCTTCCCTGGTCCTGGTCAACGCCTCCACCCGATTCAACGACGGCGGTCAGCTCGGCCTGGGCGCGGAAATCGGGATCAGCACGTCCAAGCTGCACGCCTACGGCCCCATGGGCGTTCGGGAACTGACCGGCGTGAAGTTCGTCGGCCTGGGCCAGGGGCAGGTTCGGGAATGAACCTGAAAAGGACGTAACAGTCCGTTGAAAAACTCCCAATTGCTGCGTCGCTGCAAAAAGTTCAAACTCTCGCGTATGAATAACTACCCTTCGAGCTTGAACTTTTTTTGCTCCTTGCACTTGGGGTTTTTGAACGGACTGCGGATAAGGACTTTTTCAACACTCAGGTAAGGTGACGGCTGCATGAAGGTCGGCGTTTTTGGTGGGTGCTTCAATCCCGTGCATCACGGCCATCTGCGTCTGGCCGTTGAAGCCCTGGAAATCCTTGGACTGGACCGGGTGGAGCTGGTCCCGGCCGCGATCCCGCCGCACAAGGGGCAGCGAGGGCTGTTGCCCTTTGGCCTGCGTTGCCGCCTGGTGCAAAAGGCTCTTCATGGGCTTCCCGGCCTGCATTGCTCCCTGATCGAGGGCGGCCGGCCCGGTCCGTCGTACACCGGAGACACACTGGAAGAGCTGGCTCGGGCGATGCCCGGAAGCCGGCTCTTTTTTTTGCTCGGTGTTCCGGACCTGCTGACCCTGCCGTCCTGGAAAGACGGTCTGGCCCTGACCCGCAAGGCCCATTTCGTGGCCGTGGCCCGACAGGACATGGCCCTGAAAACGACGCAGACCTTTGTCCGCGACCATTGGCCTCGAAGCGGTCCACCCATTTTGCGTGAGCGGGATTGGAGACGGGTCTGGGAGTGGCCCTTGGAGGGCGACGCGCGGTCGATTCTGTTGATCCGCCCCCCTTATCTGGACATCAGCGCGACCATGATCCGGGACTACTGGAGCGCGGGCCGGGATATCCGGTTTCTCCTGCCAGACCCCGTGCTGGCTGAATTGAACCGGAAGCGGTGTTTGGTGGAGCGGTATTGGGTAAAGCGAGAGACCTGGAGTGATGTCGACGACGCCGCCGACGACGACGCCAAAACCGGCCCGCCAAGAGGAGGCTGCATCCATGGCCGATGATTCGTCGCGAGATCAGGAGGAGCGAGGCGAGCGGGAGGGACGAGACTGTCGGAATGGGCGCAACGAGCAGAACGGAAGCAGGTCGGTATCGGCTTGCCTTGCCTGCGCGTTGTCCTCCAAGGGGGCGGGCACGGAATGTAAGTTTTCCGAATACCTGTGGTACATCCTTGGGTGTACGATGCTCGGGCTTTTGTTCATCGTCAGCAGGTATAATGCCACGCTCTTTCAGGCCAT
>SKYX01000045.1 GCA_007127655.1 Desulfonatronum sp. | reverse complement strand
ATCAGGTTCACGACCAGGGCGTAAATGGCCAAGGACTCGATGAAGGCCATGCCCAGGAGCAGTGTCACGGTGATCTTGCCGCTGGCTTCAGGATTGCGGGCGGTGCCTTCGCAGGCGGCCTTCAGGCCAAGACCCTGACCAATACCGCAACCGAAGGCGGCGATGCCCATGCCCAGGGCGGTGGCCAGGGCGATCATGGAGATGGTGCCGGGATCGGCATCCGCGGCAAAGGCAACGGAAGCCAGACCCATCAGAGCAACAGTGTTCAGGGCGATGAAAAACAGTTTGCGCATTGGACTACGTCCTCCTTGAGAAGTGTGTTATTGTTTTGGTCAAGTGACCATTTCCCCCGGAATTAGTGGGCTTCCTCAAAAGCTCCCTTGAGGTACATCAGGGAGAGCATGAAGAAAATGAACGCCTGCATGGACTTCATGAGCACGAAGAGCATGAAGATGGGCAGGGAGCCGAGGATCGGTGCCAGAAAGAACATCAGGGCGATGACGATTTCCTCGCCGCGGATGTTTCCGAAAAGTCGCAGCGTGAGCGACAGCGGACGGGCCAAATGGCTGATGAGTTCAATGGGCAGCATCAAGGGGGCCAGCCACCAGAACGGTCCGGTGAAGTGCTTGATGTAGTGCAGCCCGTGGAGCTTGAACCCCCAGTAGTTGTAGTAGAGGAACACGAAGATGGCCATGCCCACGTTGGTGTTGATGTTGGCCGTGGGGGCGTCCGCGCCGGGGATCAGGCCGGTGAGGTTCATGAAGAGGATGTAGATGAACAGGGTGAAGAGCACGGGGAACACCTTGCGGCCGGCCTCGCCCATGTTCTGGACGACGAAATCCTCCATGCCGCCGATCAATGCCTCCCAGACGTTTTGACTTTTTCCCGGGACGAGGGTGAGCCTCCTAGTAGCAAGCCAGCCCAGAAAAATCAGCGCGGCGATGATGACCCATGAGTATACAATGTGAATATACTCCTTGGGAAAGTTTATCCCTACCGCATCCAGGCCTTCTTTCAAAATTAGAACGTATTGAATGTCTCCAGCCATTTTGGTCAAGCCTCCTTCGCTTTTTGCCGGTGAAACCGGAACACGCCCCAGAACAGAATATTTACGACGACCGTCGAAAGCCCGACGATCAGGGCAACCAGGGGCAGGCCTGCCCAGGCGATCAATCCGAATAGAGCCACGCCGGTCAACGCAAGTCGTCCGTAAAATCGAATCAGCGAGACGGCCACGGCGCCGTCAGGACGATGAATGATGGATTGCAACCCTTTTGCCAGCATCCAAAAGTTCATCGTGCTCAAAGCGCACCCCGCGCCAAAGGCCAAGGCCCATGGGGCCAGCCCGGAGAAAGCCATCAGGGCGCATCCTAAAAACAAAAAATACAGCTGGTTGCGAATCAGAATGCGCACATCGTCCAGGTAGAAACCATTGCGCCGTAAAAAGGCCTCAATCTTGAGGTTTATCCTGTCGAGCGGCCGCATCCTGCTTGTCCAACTCCCTCTGAATCTTCTTGGTTTCCATGTACATGTTCTTGAAGCCGGCGATGATCCCGAAAACCAAGAAGAGCAGAAACAACGTGGGCTTGGTGTCCAGCCATTTGTCCAGGTACCACCCGATGAGCGCCCCCACGAACGTCGACGCGACGAGGTGGATGCCCAAAAGACCGGCCTGGGAGAACGGCTGCATCAGGTCTTTGTACTTGGACTTGGATCTAAAAAACATATTTATATTAATCTCTTGGGTGTGAATGTTATGCGTTCTCGCCGTATCCGCGAAGGAACTCGTTTCGTCCTTTGCCCCGTCTCTTCGTGCAAACATTCACATGCCCACGGCGTCTATCACAGCGTTCTGGATCAAGTCAACGAGGTCAGCGAAAAAAAACAACGTTGCGGACTTCGAAAAGCATCTTTTCGTGGTGCTGGGTTTTCAAAGGCTTACGCCTGCGGGCGTCAGGGCAATTGTGTTCTCACGTAACCATTTGAAAAATATGATGCTGGTTGACCCTGTTTGGGACGGATCGATTGTCTGACTGAACCAGGAATCGTTCATCAAGGCGTTGCCCAGCGCAAAGAGCACAAGTTGTTGTTTGTTATACCGCAAAGGCTTGATGGTACGAGTCCGGTGATGGAGTTTCGAGCCATTCCAAACAGGGTAAATCAGCCGCTTTTGCAGGAAAAATTTGGTGAGAGCAAAATGGCCCTGCTGCGGGCGCCATGGCGGGATGACAAGTTTCATGGAAGCGAATAGAAATCCCTCTTGCCCGACACGGTGCGCTGGTTGAAGAGACGGACGGTCGAATGTTGTCCTGTCCATCACAGCTCAACCGGGAGCGCGGGTCTTCCCAGATAACACCAAAAATTACTGGAATCGTTTGGAGGAAACCGGAATTTATCATGTCCATATCTACACCTTTACCTTCCCAAAGTCTGCGTGCGCGGCTTGACCCCGAGCACATCGGCTACGCCGACAGCACCGAGATCCCCTGCGCGGACCTTGCGCCGCCCATGCAGCCCAGGGCCTTGCACGCCCTGGAGTTGGGCCTGAACATCCCCAAAAAGGAATACAATATCTTCGTGGTTGGTGAGCCACAACTCGGTCGGACCTACCTTGTTCAAGACTATCTGAATCCACGCGCCGCCCAAAGACCGACCCCGCCAGACTGGATCTATGTCTTCAATTTCGAGGATCCGGATCGCCCTCTGGCCGTCTCCTTGGCCCCCGGCGCGGCCAAGGCGTTCAAGACCGAGCTGGCCGCCGTGGTGCATCGCATCCGCGACGAGGTGCCGAACCGTTTCAGTCAGGACCAGTATTTACGGCAAAAGGAAAAACTGGTTCGCCAGTTTCAAAACTCCAAGGAAGAACTGATTCTCCAGATGGAGGAACAGGCCGAGGGGCATGGGTTTAAACTCTCCTTCGACGATCAGGGGAATGTCAACCTGTTCCCCGTGGTGGACGGGAAGGTTTTGAACAGCGGCGACGTGGAGAAGCTGGAGCCGGGTGTGCGGTTGAAGCTGCGCAACGAAGGCGATCAAACCTTGGACGCAATGCTCGGTCTGCTGCGCCAGATCAACGCTCGTGAACAGGATTTGCGGGACGCGGAACGCAATCTGGAGCGCGACCTGCTGGAGCAGGTGCTTGTCGAAACGCTGGACTCGTTCATAGCCCATCATGCCGAACACCAACGCCTCCATGCCTTTTTGACGGCATTGCGCGGGGATCTGATGGACAACCTGGATCAGTTCAAGCCGAAAGACCAAGTGGCCCAAGTCGGAAGTCCGGAAGCCATGCCTTCCAACGAGGGCTTTTTCGATCGGTACATGGTTAACCTGTTCGTGGACAACAGTCGGTTGGACGGAGCGCCGATCATCGTCGAGGACAACCCCACGTTTTTCAATCTCCTGGGCTGTATCGAGCGCGAGGCGGAATGGGGCGCCCTGTTCACCGACTTTTCTCTGCTCAAGCCCGGGGCTTTGCACCGGGCCAACGGCGGTTTTCTGGTCCTGCACATTGAAGACGTGCTTCAACATCCTCCAGCCTGGGAAGGTCTTTTGCGGGCACTGCGCTCCATGCAGATTCGCATTGAAGACCCTGGCGATCATCATGAAACGATCCGTACCAAGACCATCACCCCGGAACCCATCGCCCTGAAGGTGAAAGTGATCCTCGTGGGCACGGACGAGGCTTATGACCTGCTTTTGGCCTATGACGACCGTTTTCCCAAGCTGTTCAAGATCAAGGGGCAGATCCAGGATACGGTGACCCGCGACCCGGATTCCATCCACAAGTACGTTCAGACCATGGGCCGGATGATTCGCGAGGACGAACTGCTGCCTTTCGACCGGGACGCCTTGGCCTGGCTGGTGGACTTCGCTTCCAGGCTGGCTGAGGACCAAAAAAAGCTGTCCCTGCGTTTGCCCATTGTCCGCGAGCTGATGATCGAGGCCTCGGCCATGGGAACCATGCACCAAGCCGCCATGGTCGACAGGCCCACCCTGGAGGAGGCCTGGGAGGCTCGCAACTACCGGGCCAACCTCTATGAAGAAGAGTTTTTGTCCGAGTATGATCGGCAACTGATCAAGGTGGCCACCACCGGCAGCGCCGTGGGCCAGGCCAACGGTCTGTCCGTCTCGTTTCTTGGGGATTACGAGATGGGGCTACCGCATCAGATTTCGTGCAGCGTCGGCGTCGGCCACGGTGGGATCATCGATCTGGAGCGCGAAGCCGAATTGGGTGGGCCGATCCATACCAAGGGCATGATGATTCTCAAAAGCTACCTGCTCAAACTCTTTGCCCAGAATAAGCCCGTGGTTCTCAATGCCAGCCTTTGTTTCGAGCAAAGCTACGCCCAGGTGGACGGCGATTCTGCTTCGGGCGCGGAGTTGGCCGCGTTGATTTCGGCCCTTTCCGGTCGCCCAAACAACCTTGCCTTGGCCTTCACCGGTGCGGTCAGCCAGTCCGGGGCGATCATGGCCGTGGGAGGAGTGACGCGCAAGGTGGAGGGCTTTTTTGAGGTCTGCCGCCGCCGTGGCCTGACCGGAAGCCAGGGAGTAATCCTGCCCGAAGACAACGTGGTCCATCTGATGCTCAAACAAGACGTCATTCAGGCCGTGGAGGAGGGGCGATTCCATATTTATCCGGTTTGTTGCATCGAAGAAGCTTTGGAGATCCTGACCGGGCTGCCGGCCGGGCGTCGGCTGAAAAACGGTTCCTTCTCCGCCGGCAGCTTGTATCGCTTCGCGGATGATCGACTCAAGGAACTGGAAGAGCTGGCCACTAGGGATTCCTCGTCACGAAAGCCGCGCCGGGCATCGCCTAAAAGGAAAAAAGCTGCCGTTGCGACGTCCCCCGCCGAGGCCAAGGGGTGGCGACATCGGGGATGATATCGTGAACATCCGGCTGTCCGTGATCATCCCCGTCTTTCGGGAGGAACGGGTCATCACATCCCTGGTGGACCATTTGACCACCCGCGCCCTAAAGGAGTCAGCGGAAATCCTGATCGTGGACGGCGATCCGGAACGGCGAACTCTGAGCGCTCTGCAAGGTCGGGACGTGGCCCGGATCGGTTCGGATGCTGGGCGGGCGCGCCAGATGAACGTCGGAGCCACCCAGGCGCGCGGTGACGTGTTGCTTTTCCTGCACGCGGACACCCGCTTGCCGACCGGTGCTGATACGTTGATCTTTCAGGCCTTGGCGGACCCCAAGCTGGTTGGCGGGGCCTTCAGGCTGGCCATCGACTCCCCACGGGCGGCCCTGGGCTTGATTTCCGCCGCGGCAAATCTGCGCACTCGGCTGACCAGGGTTCCATATGGTGATCAGGCCATTTTCCTGCGCCGCGCAGTTTTCGAGGAACTGGGCGGATACGCGAACATTCCCTTGATGGAGGATCTGGAACTGATGCGCCGGGTTCGACGCAAGGGCGGGGCCGTGATTCTGCTTCGCGAGGCCGCGTTCACCTCGTCCCGGCGCTGGGAACAGGAGGGTGTCTGGCGTTGCACCCTGCGCAACTGGGGCGTTCGGCTGCTCTATCACTGCGGCGTGGCCCCGGCGAGGTTGCGACGGTTTTACCCCACCGCCGAATCCGTCGATTCAGACGCGCCCTCTTCCCCGGCCAGTGGGCACCGGTCGGAGTCCACCTCCCTATGAGCCATCCTCCGACCGTCCTTGCGGACTGCGTGGTCGTGATGATCAAGCATCCCCAATCCGGCCGGGTGAAGACCCGCTTGGCCGCGACATTGGGAGAGGAGCATGCGGTTGCTTTGTATCGGTGTTTCGTCCAGGACCTCTTGCGCACCGTGGACGCCGTGGACGCACATACCCTGCTGAGCATTGATCCTTGGACCATGCGGGCAGATTTCGCGGCGTGGCTGGGAAATGATCGCTGGTTCCAGCCCCAGGTCGGGGCGGACCTCGGCGGGAGAATGGACGACGCCTTTTCCCAGGCCTTCGAGGCGGGACACGACCGAGTGGTGCTCATCGGAAGCGACCTGCCGGATTTGCCCGGAGACCTGCTGGTCAAGGCGCTCCGGGGGTTGGGCCGCCATGAGGTCGTCCTCGGCCCGGCTCAGGACGGCGGGTTTTATCTGCTCGGGTGGAGTCGACGAGCTTTTCGGCCCGGCCTGTTTGCCGCCGTCCCGTGGAGCACTCCGACGGTTTTTGCCGATTGTCGGGAAGCCCTGCTCCGAAGCGGCCTGGAGCCACACATTTTGCCGTCCTGGTTCGATGTGGACCTTGCAGCGGACCTACGGCAACTCGTCCAGCGTGACCTGCTGCCCCGTGACGCGGCCACTCGAGTATTCTTGAAATCGTCTCGTTTCCCTTCTCGATCTCAGAAGCTGGCCTGGTTGTATCAGGAAGCCAGTCGCCTTGCGGCGAGACTCTTTTCAAGAACGGATTGACTCCTTGAACGAGCCGTTCTCTGTGAAAGGGCAGAACCTGATCGACACCTGAGCAAAGCAAAAGACGACGGCTCAGACCACTACGGAATAGGCCGCGCCCACGAGGATCAGGCTGATCACCCGCAGCCCCTGATTCCAGAAGATCAGTTTCGCGGCCAGGGCCGGTTTGAAAATTCCGGCGTAGTACGGGAACTGGTGCCGCACGGCTCGCATGGGCGAGGAGAGGATGTTGCCCACCAGGAGGGCGAGCACGACCTCTTTCTGGCTCAGACTTCCCGCTGAGAGCAATGCTCCTGCGGCAGCGGCCCCGGCGGAAAACTCGGCGGCCATCTGGAAGACAACGACGCTCACTGCCTGTGGTGAAAGCCAGGACAGCCATCCCAGGTTTTGGGCCATGAATTCTTCCACCACCCTGAACGCACCCCAGCGGTTTAACAGGAAAAAGCAGACGTAAATCGGCACGGTGATGGACAGGACGCGAAGGATGCGTTTTTTGAATCGCTGGACCGTGCGCGTGATGGCATCCTTGAATGAAACCGGGCCTTTTTCATCCAGGCGGCAGGAAACGCATCGCTCTGCGGGCGGGGGCAGAAAGAATCGGGAAAATAGCAGAATGAACACAGTCCGCAGCATGGCCGACCCGATGGTCAACGCCAGATAGACCCCGGCAGCCGCCCCGATTAACGGGACCAGGATGAAAAAGACGCTGGGCAGATGGAGAAAGTACGTGGGTAGGCTGTTGAACAAGTTACTCATGATCAGTTCACGGCGACTGATCCTGCCCTGTTCGTAAGCGTCCGCGAGCATTGAGTTCGCTGAAACTCCTGAAAAGAAAGCCAGGGAGAAACTGGCTCCGGCAGTATCCGAAAGCCGGCCCAGGCGCAGCAAGGGCGAGACACCGGCGGCAACCACCCTGGTCCAGTTCAGGGCCTCGATCAGCTGGCCGACAAGCAGGCCCAGGCTGATGAACATGGTTAGTTTGAGCAGAGGCCAGATCAAGGCCGACCAAATTTCCAAGACGTCCATGGATGTTTTTGCTTCCAGTGAGGTTGATTTTCAAGATTTTTTGGGCCATTGTTCCCCCCAGTGATCGTCATCTTTGGCGACAAAATTCCTTAATTGTCCGAAATGTCATGTCAAGACTTGCCACGAAGGGGGCATTGCGGTTAGGCAGTCAGCTGTCTCGGAGCGGTTCTTTCAAAATTCTGTTCGCTTCGGCGAAGCATTCATTATCACCTCGGCGAATCCAGCGGGTTGTCGTTGTTTTCCGCATACGAAGCAAGGCCTTGAAAGTTTTGCCGTTCCTTCGCGAGTTAAAGTCGACATAACGTTCCGCGTACCCACGATCAAATGGTCGCGGGCGAACGTTTTCATGCCGGAGGCATCCATGAAACGCAACACCTACATACCTCGATCGCGCCCGTCTTCACCACAGGGAATTCGGTGGAGGCGGATTTTTTTCGCGATTGCCTTGCTTTTGGCCTTGCCCAAGCTGGCCATGCTGACCTTATCCCATATTACTGAAAGCCAGTCTCCTCTTGTTACATCCACTCTTGGCGGACTGAAAAACATCGAATTGGTCGCTTTAGAACACAAAGGGGCCGTCAAGTCGGAAAAGTTCGTTTTCACTGACGAGGCAGGCCTTGCCCCCTCTGAAGAAGTCGTCACGGAGGAGCCCGCCGTCGAGGAAGCCGACAGCGTCCTGGAGAAGATCGTCCGGGTGGCCCGGGGCGACACGCTGATGGGCATTCTTCTGGACGCCGGTCTGGCTCGATCCGAGGCCCATGCCGCGGTTTCCGCGTTGCAGGAGGTCTACAATCCCCGCGCGCTCAGGCCTGGCCATGAAGTGGTCCTGACCTTTATTCCCGGAGCCGAGGACGAAGTGGACGGTTTTTTCGCCGGGCTTCGGATGCAGGTGGACGTGGACCGCAACGTAATGGTCCTGCGCGAGAGCGACGAAGAATTTCTGGCCAAGGAAGAGCAGTGGGAATTGCAGGTGGCTCCCTTCGCGGCTCAGGGGGAGATCACCTCCAGCCTGTACAACGCCGCCGTGGGGGCGGGCATGCCCAGCCCTTTGCTGATTCAAATGATCCGGGCCCTTTCGTTCGATGTCGACTTTCAGCGCGACATCCAACCCGGCGACCGTTTTGAAGCTCTGTTCGAGCGCGAATTGGACGAAAGCGGTCAAGCTGTGCGCGAAGGACCGCTGCTTTACGCCACGCTGGAAACCGGCGGACGGGCCTTGCGGATTTTTCGGTATACGGCCCAGGACGGGGAGACGGACTATTTCAATGAGCGCGGGCAGAGCGTCCGCAAGACCCTGATGCTGACCCCCATCGACGGAGCACGGCTCAGCTCCGGATACGGCATGCGCCGGCATCCGATTCTTGGTTACAGTCGGATGCATCGAGGTCTGGACTTTGCCGCGCCCACCGGCACCCCGATCATGGCCGCCGGGGACGGCGTGATCACCCATGCCGGACGCAAGGGGAACTACGGGATCACCGTGGAATTGCGGCATCCCAATGAATACACGACGCTGTACGCGCACATGAGTCGGTTAGGCCGCGGGATCAGTCGCGGTACTCGGGTCAAACAGGGTCAAGTGATCGGTTACGTCGGCTCCACGGGCATGTCCACCGGGCCTCACCTGCATTACGAAGTTCACCTTCGCGGCCAACATGTGAATCCGGCCTCGGTGGATTCGCCCCCCGGGCGAACCCTGGACGGCCGGGATTTGGAGCTGTTCAAGGCCATGACCGAGCAGGTGCAGGCCCAGTACGCTTCCTTGGCCGGTAAAATCGTGGCCGACGCGGTTCAACCCGAGCTGTCGTCGCGGGTGGAATGAGGGTTGTCGAGAGAGCGCTCAGGGCCTCCGGTATAGTTCCGAGAGATTCCAAAAAACAAAAGGCCCGCTCTCTGCGGGCCTTTTGTTTTTCTACAGCGTTTGGCGGTAAGTAATGGATTGGCGCAAGGTTTCCTTGTCGATGAATTTCAAGTCCGTGCCCAGCGGGATGCCCTGGGCCAAGCGGGTCACCTGAACGCCGGGAAAGTCTCGTCCAACGAGGTTTTTGACGTAGGAGCCCGTGGTTTCGGATTCCAGTGTCGTGCCCAGGGCCAGGATCAGTTCCCGAACCTGATTCTCGGACAATCGTTCGCGGAGGCGACCCATTTCCAGGCTTTCCGGCTTCACGCCGTCCAAGGGCGACAAGAGCCCTCCCAGAACGAGGTACTTGCCCCGATACCCGCCGGACTGTTCCATAATCAGCATGGAATCCCACTCGGCCACCAGGCAGAGCTGTTCGGAGGATCGACCGGGGTCGGAACAGATCGAGCAGGGATCCTGGTCCGAAATACCGGCACAGGAGCCGCATAAGCAGAGCTTGTCCCGCAACTCCAGAATGCTCCGGCCCAGCTCGGATGTTCGCTCCTTGGGCCATTTCAGCAGGATCAGGGCCACACGCAAGGCTGATTTCGGACCGAGCCCCGGCAAGGTGGCCAACTGGTCCACCACGTCCTGCAAGGTCTTGGGCAACTTCCGCACTTCTAGAACATTCCGGGGATCTTGATCCCCCCGGTCACCTGGGCCATCTCGTCCTTCATCATATCGCCGGCCTTTTTCATGGCCTCGTTCACCGCGGCCATAACCAAGTCCTGCAACATGTCCACGTCATCGGGGTTGACCACGGCCGGGTCGATCTTGATGGCCAGGATTTCTTGGGCCCCGTTGGCCGTGACCGTGACCATCCCACCGCCGGAGGCCGCCTCGACGGTCCTGCGGCCTACTTCCTCTTGCAGTTTGGATATTTTGTTCTGCATTACCTGCGCTTGGCGGACCAGGTCGCCCATTCCTTTCATCATGATGAAACGCTCCTTCAGGGGTTGTTTCCGAGGCTCGACGCTGATTCGAAGGCGGCGCGTTCCGACGTCGTTTCACGCGGTCTCGGAAGAATGGTTAATGAGTTTGTCGTGGTTCCACGGAAACCACTTTGGCCTTGAATTGTTCAACGAACTCGGTAACTAGCGGATGTTTTTCCGGGGCAAACGTCGCGGTGGACGGCGAGTCTGAGTTTTGAGCGCCATTTTGCGGCGGGACAAGCTCCACTTGAACGGGGCGCCCGAAATATTTTTGAGCCACATCTTCCAGGATGCGAAGCTTATTGGTGTCGCTGAGCAAGTTGTACTGGATCATGTGTCGGCAGCGCAGCGTCAGCCCCTGTTCCGTCATGGCATATTCAATTTGGCGCAGTTTCGGATAGCGGGCTTGGTCGGCGCTGCACAGTCGGTCATAGTGCGCGAGAAAACCTTCCAAGGTTTTGGCCGGAGACACAGTTGAGGACGAAGACGTCAAGTTCGCCGTTTTCGCCGAGGACAGCGGCGGACTCCCTTCCCCTGCAACCAAGTTCGGATTGGCCTGGGGTCGCGGCTCGTGGACGTTTCGGGCCGCAGAGGAGGTGGGAGTAGGCGGATATCCGCCGTCAAGTCCACGTTGTTGCTCCGAACCTTCCACGGGGGCTGGGCGTGTTCCGGCTGGTGGCCCCTCAAGCATCTCATCTTTTGCCGGTGGTCTCGGTGAAGGATCAACCGGGGCTCTCGGAGGCGAAGGCGGTTGAGAAGCGAGCTTGGAAGCTTGGACGGAATGATCCGTTTCGGACGGCGTCCGGGTTTCAGCCGAATTCTGGACCGCTTCGGACTGCGTCCTGAGGGGCGCCTGCTGGGAGCGTTCCCGCCAGGACTGCCTGGGTTGCGTCCCTCGTTGCGCCGGGATCGGTTCAGGACCAACCCTGGTTCCTGCCCGGGATGATTTATCAAGTGGGGGTGTGGGCGGTCTTGAGGGGATGCTTGTGGGCCGTCCCGTCCCGTCCCGCGGCGGTTCGGTCGAAAACGCACCATCCAAGGGGACCAGCGAGGGCAGATAGGTCAGGTTCAGGAGCAGCATCTCCAAGGCTTGGGCCGGTTCCAGGCTGGTCAGCACCTTGCGCTGGGCCTCCAGGGTGATCTGCCATGCCGCGTGGATGTAGGTGGGGGAAAGGTCGGCGGCCACGCCCAGCCACGCTCGCCCTTCTTCTTCAGGCAATTCCAGCAGGGGCAAGGCCTTGTCCCCGACTTGGCGCAGCAGAAAAAGGTTGCGCCACAGCCCGGCCAGCTCCCGCAGAAAAAAGCCCAGATCCAACCCTTCGCGCAGCAGGTCCCCGAGCACGTCGTGCACGGCGAGGCAATCCTGCTCGCGCATGGCCTGGACCAACCGCTGAAACAGCTCCCCGCCCGCCAGCCCCAGGGTTCGCCGGACGTCCTCCAGGCGTAAGGCCTGGTCGCTGATGGTCAGCACCTGTTCCAGAAGGGACATGCCGTCCCGGACGCTACCCGCGGCCCGCCGGGCCAGCAAGGTCGTTGCCGCCGGTTCGTACTCCCGGCCTTCCAATTCCAGGATGCGTTCCAGATGGGTTTGCAGTCCGGCCTGGGAGAGCATCTTGAAGACATAGTGTTGGCTGCGGCTGATGATTGTGGCTGGAAATTTGTGCGGCTCGGTGGTGGCCATGATGAAGGTCACCCGGGGCGGAGGCTCCTCCATGGTTTTGAGCAGGGCGTTGAAGGCCTCCTTGGTCAGCATATGCGCTTCGTCAATGATGATCACCTTGTAGCGGCACTCCAGGGGAGCATAGCCTACGTCTTCCTTGAGCCGCCGAGCCTGCTCGATGCCCCGGTTGGAAGCCCCGTCAATCTCGGCCACGTCCGGGGCGGACCCGATGGTGATCTGGCGGCAGTGGTGGCACTTGTTGCACGGCTCGGCCGTTGGGGCGGTCACGCAGTTTAACGCCTTGGCGAAAATCCGGGCCAGGGTGGTCTTGCCCACGCCCCGTGTACCGCTGAACAAATAAGCCGCGGCCACCCGGTCCTGGGCCGCGGTTCGGGACAAAATAGCCCGGATTTCTTCCTGCCCGGCAACCTGGGCGAATGTTTGAGGGCGATGCTTGGCGGTGAGTTGGATGTGGGACATGGGGATGAACGTTGTTCAGGCGGATTGCGAAAAAAGCGATCCAGCGGTGGATTCGGGAAGAAAGGTGGCAGTCGAAAAGGCGAACTGAGTTTCTAATCAATTCCCGATTCACTGACAATTACACCGGATTTCAAAACCGTCCGGACAGCAAGTAATAGGTCAGCAGTCCCGCTCCCAGCGGGACGTAGATGTACAGTCAGGGCAGGCAGCGTGAGCCTTTTTTGCGCAGCAGCAGGCCGAATACGGCGGCTGCGACCAGGACCGGGACAATCACGTTGATCAGCGACATGGGGTATCCTGACTACTTTCGATTCTGTTCATGGCTGGAGCGGAAATAGAGCTGCAGCGGAGTCATGTTCAAGTTGAACCGCTTTCGGATTTGGTTTTCCAGGTATCGGGAGTAGGCCGGCTTGACCAGTTCAGGGTCGTTGACAAAAAAAACAAACGTGGGCGGGGCGACGTCGGACTGGGTGACGTAGAAGAATTTAGCCCGGCGGCGATTGACTATCGCGGGTTGGTGTTTTTGGGTGGCCTCGCCGAGGATGCGGTTCAACTGGCCCGTGGAAATTCGGGTTTGGCACTGGTCCCAGGTTCGTTCGGCCAGGGGCAACAGACCGCCGAGTCCGGCACGGGTCATGGTGGACGTAAAGACCAGGGGAACGTGCCCGGCAAAGGACAACTCGTCCTTGAACTGTTTCTTCAAGGCGTTCAGCTCATTGCGGGGAATCAGGTCGGTCTTGTTGATCACCGCGATCAGCGGGGTCTTTTCACGGTCCAAAAACGAAAACAGCTTCTTGTCCTGCCCGGTCAGGCCCTCTACCGCGTCCAGAACCAACAGGGTGATCTGGGCTTTTTTGCTGCTGCGCAGGGACTTGAGGACACTGAAACGCTCCAGGCTGTCCTGAATGCGCGTGCGTTTGCGCACCCCGGCGGTATCCACCAGGGTGTACGTCTTGTCCCCGGCCTGCCAGGTCACGTCCACGCTGTCCCGGGTCGTTCCGGCTTCGCTGGAGACGATCACCCGGTGGTAGCCGATCAGGGCGTTGATAAGGGAGGACTTGCCTACGTTGGGCCGCCCGAGCAGCGCCAGACGCAACCCGCCGACCTTGGAAGCGTCCTCGTCCTCTTTCGACTCACCTTCTCTCAACCCGTTCTGGTCGTCTGGCCCCTCTTGTTCCTCTGGCGCTTCTTTTGGCGCGTCCCTTGGCCCACTCTTGGCGGCAGGCGGGGTCGGCAGCCGGTCCACGATGGTCTCCCGGAGGTGATTCAGACCGTGACCATGGGCCGCGGACACGGCGAAAAGGGGGAAACCGAACTGGTGAAAGTCCGCGGTGAACAGGTCTTCTTTCTCCGCGCCATCTACCTTGTTGACGATCAACAGCACCGGTTTGTTGGCCGTGCGCAACAGCTCAGCCACCTGCTCATCCAGGGCGTTAGGTCCTTCCCGGCCATCCACGATCATCAACACCAGGGTCGCTTCCAGCAGGGCCTCTCGGGCTTGACCCAGCACGGCTTGCTTGATGTTCTCGCTGGATTCCGGCTCTAGGCCGCCAGTGTCCACCAGGGCGTAGGGCTTGGCGCCGCGGCGCACCTCCCCGTATATCCTGTCCCGGGTCACGCCGGGGATATCGTGGGTCAGGGCCTTGGAAGACCGTAAAAGTCGGTTGAAAATGGAGGATTTGCCGACATTGGGCCGACCGATCAGGGCCACGACGGGCAGTTCTTGATTCATGGGGTTCCGGGAATCCTTAGGTTGAGGCGTGCCGGTGCAGATCCGAGGGCTTGATCACGCCTTTTTCCGTGATCAAGCCGGTGATTAGCCCGGCGGGGGTGACGTCGAAGGCGAAATTGAGCACTGGGACGCCTTCCGGAGTGATTTGCCGATCCTGGATATGGGTCACTTCCCGGGGAGTGCGCTCCTCGATGGGGATCTCCGCACCCGAGGGCGTGGCAAAATCGATGGTTGAAAACGGAACCGCGACATAAAACGGGACTTCGTGTCGCTGGGCCAGCACAGCCACGGTATACGTTCCGATCTTGTTGGCCGCGTCTCCGTTGGCCGCGACCCGGTCCGCGCCCACGACCACGGCCTGGACCATGCCCTTGGCCATCAGCAGGCCCACTGCGTTGTCGCAGCACACGGTCACCGGAATGTCGTCCTGGGCCAGCTCATAGGCGGTCAGCCGGGCGCCTTGCAAAAAGGGTCGGGTCTCGTTGGCCAGCACGGAGATGTTTTTGCCGGATTCCACGGCGGCCCGGATCACGCCCAGGGCCGTGCCGTAGGCTCCGGTGGCCAGGGCCCCGGCGTTGCAGTGGGTCATCACCGTATCACCGTCTCGGAGCAATGCCGCGCCGTGCCGACCCATTTCCCGGTTCACGGCTTCGTCGCGACGGTGCAGTTCCACGGCCTGGGTGAGCCAAGCCGTGCGTAAGGCCTCCCGTTCCATTTCCGGGTGAGCCTGCCAGGTTTCGCGCATCAGGGCCACGGCCCAGGTCAGGTTCATCGCCGTAGGCCTGGCCCGGGCCAAGTCCACTAGCTGAGCGTCCAGGTCCGCGCGCCAGGAGGGGGAGTTCGGGGCGATATTGCCGGCCGCGATGCAGCAGCCATAGGCCGCGGTCACGCCGATGGCCGGAGCGCCGCGAATGACCATTTCCTTGAGCGCGGTAATGATGTCGGCCATGTTCCGGCAGACGAACCACTCCTCGGTCAGCGGCAGGAGTCGCTGATCGAGGAGGTGGAGCTCATTGGCCTCGGGCTTGAATTGGATGTGCGGGTGCATTGCGTTCTCGCTTTTAGGGTGTCAAATAATCATCATGCAATTTCTTGAGTATGTTGCGTGCAAGATTTTCGTTGATTTCGCTGTGCCTGGGAACCGGTTGAGACATTTTTGTTCTGGGGTTTTGATACCAGTCGTGCTTCCCTCCATGTCGGATAAAAACACAGCCCATATCGCTAAGTATTCTGACGAGATGCTTTCGTTTTACGCGAAAACCAGGTCTTCTTGTTGTCTTGGACAAGGAATCTGACCCGAGTGAAGATCAAGATAAATATCCTTCAAGTTGTCTCTTAACTCTTCCAGGGTCATGCCCTGGGTCATGTATTCGGGGTGTGCATTGAGGTATCCCAGCCAGAATTCTCCATCCTGCCAATACGTGATTGTAATTTTTTGTTCCATCAGCGTTACCTCTTCAGCATCAATGGATTATTGCAGCTTCTCAATGATCAGTTTGTTCACCAGGTCCGGATTGGCCTGGCCCTTGGTCTGGCGCATGACTTGGCCGACAAAGAAGCCCATCAGTTTGGTCTTGCCGTTTTTGAAGGCTTCGACCTCCTTGGGGTTGGCGGCCAGGATGGAATCCACCACGGCCTCCAGGGCTCCGGTGTCCGAAATCTGGGCCAGCCCCTTGCGCTCCACGATCTTCCGTGGGGACTCCTTGGTGGCGAAGATGTCCGGAAAAATCTGTTTGGCGATGCGCGTGCTGATCTGGCCGGAATCGATCATGCCCAGCAGTTCGGCCAGGTGTCCCGGTGTCAGCGGCGACTCGGCAGCGGAGGTTTTGGCCTGATTCAGTTCCCGCAACAGATCGGAGAGGATCCAGTTGCTGATTTTTTGCGGCTCCGGGTACAGTCGGGCCGCGGCTTCGAAGTAGTCCGCCAGGTCTTTCTCCGCGGTCAGGGTCTGGGCCGCGGCTTCGGGCAGGCCGTACCCGCCGATGAACCGGGCTTCCCGGGCCTGGGGCAGCTCCGGAATGGAGCGTATCAGGTCGGCCAGCAGTTCAGGGGAGATCAGCAGCGGAACCAGGTCGGGGTCCGGGAAATACCGGTAGTCATGAGCTTCTTCCTTGCCGCGCATGGACACGGTGATCCCTTTGTCCACGTCGTAGAGCCGGGTTTCCTGGACCACCTGCTCGCCGTCCTCCAGCAGGGCGGCCTGGCGGGAAATCTCGTATTCGATGGCCTTGTGCACGTGGCGAAAGGAATTGAGGTTCTTCAGTTCGGCCCTGGTGCCCAGTTCCGTGACCCCCTTGGGCCGGATGGACACGTTGGCGTCGCAGCGGAAACTGCCTTCTTCCATGTTTCCGTCGCAGATCTCCAGGTAGACCAGGATCGAACGCAGGGCCTTGAGATAGGCCACGGCCTCGTCCGCGCTCCGCAGATCCGGTTCGCTGACGATCTCGATCAATGGGACCCCGGTGCGGTTCAGGTCCACGAAACTCTTGTTCTCCGTGGCGGAGTGGATGGACTTTCCGGCGTCCTCCTCCATGTGAATCCGGGTGATGCCGATAGTCTTTTCCGTGCCGTTCACGGAAATCCGCAACCGGCCGTGTTCGGCCAGGGGCTGCTCATACTGGGATATCTGATAGGCCTTGGGCAGGTCCGGGTAGAAATAGTTCTTGCGGGCGAAAATCGAGTGCGGGTTGACCGCGCAGCCCACGGCCAGACCCATCTTGGCAGCGTACTCCACGGCCGTTCGATTGAGCACCGGCAGCACGCCGGGCATCCCGGTGCAAACTGGGCAGACATTGGAGTTGGGCTCCCGTCCGAACTGGGTCGAACAAGAGCAAAATATTTTGGTCCTGGTGCGCAACTGGGCATGCACTTCCAGGCCGATCACGGCTTCATACGCGGACACGACGCGTCTCCTTTGTCGAATAGGTTTTTATGTGATTGGCTGAGAGTAGAGAAAGTTTTTTATTCAGCAGGCTGCTACGCGCAGGGGGGCTCTTCCCCGGTCAAGTAGCGGTGCATGGCCCGGGCCGCCTGCTTGCCTTGGCCCATGGCGCTGATCACCGTGGCCGCGCCGGAGACGATGTCCCCGCCGGCGAAGACGCCGGGCTTGGAGGTGGCCATGGTCTCCGGGTTCGCCACAATGGTCCCGCGCTTGCCCACTTCGATGCCGGACGACGTTCTAGGGACCAGGGGATTGGGCTGGTTGCCCACGGCCACGATGATCGTGTCCGCTGCCACCACGAACTCGCTGCCCTCCAGGGGCACGGGCCGGCGTCGGCCCGAGGCGTCCGGTTTGCCCAGTTCCATGCGCAGACACT
>SKYX01000247.1 GCA_007127655.1 Desulfonatronum sp. | reverse complement strand
GCCAAGGCCGAGCGTGACGGCACTTTAGTTCAGGCCAAGACGCCCAATGCCAAGGAGATGGATGATCTACTCTTTGCCTGGGCCGTGGAGGCCGGGGTTACCTCCAACTCCGTGCTCTTCGTGCGTGACGGGGCCACCGTGGCCGTGGGCACTGGTGAACAGGACCGGGTCGGATGCGTCCAGCTGACTATTTACAAGGCCTACACCAAATACGCGGACTGGCTCTGCTTCACCGAACAAGGCGTTTCTCTTTATGAACTTCAGGCCAAGGCCGAGACCGACCTGGAAGCCAGGCGAACTCTGCAAGACATCCAAGCCCGAACCGAGACGGCCAAGGGCGGCCTGCCCGGAACGGTCCTGGTTTCCGACGGATTCTTCCCCTTTCGGGACGGCGTGGACCTGGCCGTGGCCCAGGGCGTCACGGCCATCGCCCAACCCGGCGGCTCCATCCGGGACCATGAGGTCATCACCGCGGTCAACCAGGCTGATCCCCAGGTGGCCATGGTCTTCACCGGGCAGCGCTCCTTTCGGCACTAACAGTCCGTTGAAAAACTCCCAATTGCTGCGTCGCTGCAAAAAGTTCAAACTCTCACGTATGAATAAATACGCTTCGACCTTGATTCGATTGCCAGGACGGCAAATCGAAAATGTGGCATAGCCACAGCCCGCAGGGGCCGGGCACAGGACGTGCCCGGATAGCTTTTTTTGCTCCTTGCACTTGGGATTATTGAACGGACTGGAGACAAGGACTTTTTCAACAGTCAGCAAAAGAATTCGGTATTCGTTTTGACCTTATCTTCCCCCCCCTCGTCCCCCGGCCCCGGCTCCCTGGTCGAATACCTGCAGGACAATCAAGTCAATCTGGCCGTGATGCTGGATGAACAAGGCGGACGAACACGTCTGTTCACCCAGAGAGGCCGGGAAATGAACCTGCCCGCTGCCAGGCTCCTGTCTTGGCACGGCCCGAAGTATCCCCTTCCGGCCACCCGGGCCGAACATGAAGAGCGGCTGGCCCGTCATCTGGAAACGCGCAAGGCCCTGGCCGAATCCATCGACGTCATGGAAATCTGGAACCTGGCCCAGGGCGAGTTGGACTCGGCCCCCCTGGAATGGTTCGCCGACCTGCTTTGGGAAGAACCCGGGCCGGATCAGCGTTCGGCCCTGGGTCGCGTCCTGCTGGAGGCCAAGACCCACTTCAAGTTTCAGCCTCCGTCGTTTCTGATCTATCCGGAACAAACCGTCCAGGCTCGGCTGGCGGAACAGGAAGCGGCCCGCGAGCACCAGGAACTGGTCGCGGCCGGACAGGATTTTTTCCACAATTTGTGGAAAATTGGAATCTCCAGGGCTCCCGGGGACCCCGATACCTCCTTCCCGCCTCCTCCGGAACCCACGGCTACGAAACTCAGGCAACTGCTGCTGCGACGCATGAACCACCCCGAGGACCCGGCCACGGACGACCTCTGGCGCAACCTGACCAAACGCATCCGGGATCATCCCCAGCAGGCCCTGCTCCTGGCCCAGGCCTGGAGGCTCGTACCGGCCCACCACAACTACCTGCTGGCCCAGGCTGACTACGATTGGCAAGATGATTGGAGCCGGGACTTCCTGCCGGATATTCAGCGCTTGGAAAAGGCGGTTCAAAGCCACGCCGTCCCTCCGGAACCCCTTAAGCTTTTCAGCGTTGACTCCCCGTCCACCCGGGACATCGACGACGCCTTCACCCTGGAACACTCCGCTGGCCAGGGCTTTCGCCTGACCCTGGCCATTGCCCGCCCCTGCCTGGAATGGTCCTGGCTCTCGGAACTGGACAAAGCCGTGTCCCAAAGAGCATCCAGCCTCTACCTGCTTGAAGGCGTCAGCCACATGCTTCCGGAACGGTTGGGCGTCGAGCTGTTCAGCCTGCGCCAGGACAAGGAGCGACCGGCCTTGCTTCTGGAACTGGACCTGGACCCTGAGGCCCGGGTCCGATCCATCGAGCCACGTCTGGGCTGGGTTCGAGTGCATGCCAATACGCACTACGAACAGGTGGAAGCGGACATCCTGGCCGGAATCGAACCCTTCGCCTCGGCATACGCCCTGGCCGAAATGCTTCGCGACCACCGCATTTCCGCCAACGCCGTGGTCTTCGATCAGCAGGACCCGCATCTGATACTGGTCGGCGAGGGAGCGGACATCCAGGTCGTGCGGGAGGAAAAGCCGGCGGCCCCCAAGGCACAGCTTCTGGTCAGCGAGTTCATGGTCCTGGCCAACACGGAGCTGGCCAGGTGGGCCCGGGACCATGAAGTTCCCCTGCTTTTTCGGACCCAAAATGTCGCCCTTCCGCCGGGTATCGGCGGTTGCTACACGCGACCGGAGGACATGTACCGGATGTCCCGCATGCTGGCCAACGCCGCCATCCAGACCAAGCCCGCGCCCCATGCCAGCCTCGGGGTAACGGCCTACGCCTCCATCACCTCGCCGTTGCGGCGCTACGTGGACTTCATCAATCTGGCCCAGGTGGCTTCCCGGCTGAACCAGGGAACGGCCCGGCTGACCAAGCGGGATCTGGACGCCGCCCTCCCCTTCTGGCGGGCCAGGATGGAAGCGGTGAGCCGAGTGCAGCGAACCCGGTCGCGCTACTGGAAACTGGAGTATTTACGCCAACAAAGCGCCAATAACAAAATTTGGGACGCAATTTTAGTGGACGAAACACCGACTCAGGGGGTATTCTCTTTACCCGCCGAGCAGGTGCAGGTCCGAGCACCCAAACGCCTGCTGGGGGACAAGTTTCTCATCGGTGGAAACTACGGCCTTCGCCTGGGAAGGGTTGATCCATTATTGAATGAAATCAAGGTAGTGGAGATTATTGATGATTAAACCGAGCAAAAGGAGTAAACAATGTTGACCGTCTTGTGGCTGGGCATGAGTTATCTGATCGGGGCAATCCCGTTCGGCTTGTTGTTGACCAAAATGCGTGGCCTCCCCGACCCGCGGCTGCACGGCAGCAAAAACATGGGAGCGACCAACGTGGCCCGGGTTTGCGGCACATGCTGTGGCGCGACAACGCTGGTCCTGGACGCCCTCAAAGGCCTCTTCGCCGTGGGCGTGGCCGCCTCCTTCAGCGATTCCTGGCTGTTTTTGTCCCTCACCGCCCTGGCCGTGCTCCTCGGTCACATGTTCTCCGTGTTTCTGGACGGCAAAGGCGGTAAAGGCGTGGCCACCACCGTGGGCATATTCCTGGGATTGGCCTTCTGGCCGGCCGTGCTGGCCCTGATCGTCTGCCTCACCGTTATCAAGCTGGGCGGATTCGTCTCCCTGGGCTCCCTGGTCCTGGTCACCCTGATGCCCATCTTCATGCTGCTGACCGAATCTTACAGCCTGCTTCCGGTGACCTTGATCATCATGGCCCTGGTTTACTCACGGCATAAGGACAACATCCAACGCCTCGCCCAAGGCGAGGAACAATCCTGGAGATGCCGCGCCTAGCTGACTTTTCCCGCTCCCGCCATGCTCGCGCATGGCGGGATTTTTTTTGCCCAACCCCCATCACCGTGTTGCGATCCGGAGGTCATTGATCCCATGCTCTCGTCCACAACGACCCGACTCTCCCCGCTGTCGGCCCCGCTCGCCTCGTCTGTTTTCATCGCCCTGTTCATCACGGCCACCCTCATATTCGCCGCTCCAGCCCAAAGCCAGGACGTTCCTCCAGGTGCCACACCGCCCGGAAAGGCTCGACCTGACTTCCGGGGAGCTCCCGCCGCAAGCCTGGATTTGAGCGGCTACCATTTGTTCAACAGCGCCTTCAAGGGCGACCAAGGCAAAGTTTCCGTAACCCAGGCCCGCGCGGACGCCACCTGGTCCCGCTTCAGTCTGGGCTGGCACTCCAACTGGTATTCCTGGGAGGACAAGAGTTCCTTGCCCTTGGGAAGCGGACAGGAAGCCCCCTGGGATTCGCTGCACGTGCTCACCTTCATGGTCAATCAACGCGGACGCCTTTCCCAGCGCTGGACCTATTTCGTTCAAGGGGCGATTCGTTCCGGGTTCGAAAAGGAACTCTCCCGATCCGTGGGCGTGGCGGCCAACGGCGGCTTGGTCTATGCCTGGAATGAAGACTGGACCGTGGGCCTTGGCGGATTCGTCGGTGTGGATCCCACCACCAAATTCGCTTTTTCCAGCACCTTCGCCATGGCCGGTCCCTTTTTACAGTACCGCAATCCTCGAGCCCTGGGCTTCTCCGGCCGCCTCGGATTCCCGAAAAGCGAATTGCGCTACACCGCATCCCCGGTCTGGTCCACCTGGCTGGGATTCGGCATCAACTCGGACACCTACCGCCTGGCCGACGACAGTGCCGTCATGCCCAGGGGATATGTCCGATCACGGATGTACACCACCGGCCTCTACCTGGACGTCACCCCCACCCCCGCTCTGCTGCTGCGCCTCGGCCCGACCTACAACTTCAGCCGAAGACTGGAAATCTCCGACTCCGGCGGCGACAAACTCCGAAGCCACGACCTGGATGCGACTTTGGGGTTTGAGGCCAAGGTAAGTTGGAGTTTTTAGTCCGGAGAAAAAGATGCCGGGGACCTCACAGCCCCCGGCATGCTATCGGAGAGGAAGTGCTTTGCAAGATTGAACCAGCCATCTCTCCGAACAAACTCAGCTCTCGCAACGCAGCACGAGAACCGAACACTTGGCGTGGCGGACGACTTTGGAGGTGTTGGTGCCGAGGAGGTAGTCCTGCAGTTTGATGCGGTGGGCGGGCATGATGATCAGGTCGGCCTCGATCTTTTCGGCCATGCGCAGAATCCGGCGATAGATGGACCCCTGGGCCACGAGATGCTGGACGTCGATGTCGTCGGGGATATGGGCGTCCACCAACTCATGCAGGAGGTTTTCCGCGTCGGCCACGATCTTGTCTCCGGCGTCAGAGGGAAAGTAGTCGGCCACGATGGGCATGCCCATGTCCGGGACCACGGTCAGGGCAAACATCTTCGCATCATAAAACCGGCATAACTCGGCGGCGCGCTCCAGACTCATCTTTCGGGTGCGCTCGCCTTCCTGGATATCAATGGGAACAAGGATGCGCTTGTACATGTCGGCTCCGCGATTCAGGTTGGGGGTTCAACGGTTCACGGTTCAACGGTTAAGGGACGTGGCTGTTGCTGAAATACCGTTTTTGAATTTGGTAGTGCAGGCATCTTGCCTGCACGGACAGGCAGGATGCCTGTCCTACCATTGAGATATGCCTCTTGCCCAGTCTTGCAAAGTAAAAAGCCAGGTGGG
>SKYX01000117.1 GCA_007127655.1 Desulfonatronum sp. | reverse complement strand
GTCTGCAAAAGTGGGCAAGAGGCATGTCTCAATGGTAGGACAGGCATCCTGCCTGTCCGTGCAGGCAAGATGCCTGCACTACCAAATTCAAAAACGGTATTTCAGTAACAGCCTTATCCCTTATGCCTTGTTTTTCCGCGTTCCGGGCATTCCCCCGACCATGGCAGATACTTTATCCAGCAGGCTTTCCCGGTCCACATCTCCCTTCTGGACCAACTGCTGGATGTTGTTGGCGCTGAGGCGCCTGAAGTCATCGGGAGTCAAGTCCTTGGCCGTGAGCACCAGGACGGGAATGTTCGCCGTGGCCGGGGTGCTCCTGATTTTTTCCAGCACCGTGAACCCGTCCACTTGGGGCATCATCAGATCCAGGACGATCCCGTCCGGAATGGTTTGGGCCACAAAGACGAGGGCTTCCCGCCCGTCTCTGGCCACATCCACGGCATATCCGGCGGCTTCCAGCACGGACCGGACCTGGATGATCGCCGCATCGTTGTCTTCCACGAGTAAAATCCTGGGCTGCGATGACGACGCACCCATAGCGACGAAAGTAGTGGTTCCCTCATGCCCATCCATGGAAAGCGGCTTGATGTTCACAGGCACGTCACTTGGCGCCGCCCCCCGCCACCTCAGAGGCAGGACCAGGGTAAAGGTCGATCCCTTGCCCGGAATGCTCTGAACCGAGATGTCGCCGCCAAGCAGCCTGGCCGCCTTGTGGGCAATGGCCAGGCCGAGCCCGGTCCCCTCGTGCCTCCTGGACGATGAGCCGTCAGCCTGGCGGAATTCCTCGAAGATATGCGGCAGGTCGCTTTCCGCGATACCGATGCCCGTATCCGCGACCCGCACGAAGACCTGTTGCTGGTCGGACCAAACGGAAACGCTGACCTCGCCCGTATCAGTAAACTTGACGGCATTGCCGAGCAGGTTTTGCAGCACCTGAGAGACCCGAAGCTCGTCGCTTTGTATGGTTGGAAGATCAGCGGGGATATCGTGGTGGAGGTCGATCCGTTTTTCCCTGGCCAGGGGCATGATGCTCTCCACGATGTTTTCCAGTGTCTGGCCAAGGGCGAACGGCGTTGGGTGAACGTCCATCCTGCCGGCCTCAATCTTGGAGAGGTCCAGAATATCGTTGATCAAGGCCAGCAGATTCCTCCCGTTGCGCTCGATGATTTCCAGGTAGCCCGCCTCTTCCTCGCTGAGCTTGGACTTGGCCTGCATTATCAGCACGCGGGACAGGGCCAGCACGGAGTTCAGGGGCGTACGTAATTCGTGACTCATGTTGGACAGAAACTGGCTTTTCAGGCGGGTGGCCTCTTCCACGGCCTGTCGCTGCTGCTCCAGTTCCACGGCCTGGGCATGCAGTTCCTCGTTCTGAGCTTGCAGTTCCTCGGCCTGGGCTTGCAATTCCTCCTGCTGAAACTGAAGTTCCTGATTGCTCTCCAGCAACTCTTCGGACAACCGCCGGGTCCTGTCGTTGGCCACGAGGTTGGCAAAAACCGTATGCACGAGAGTGGCCCAGGGCAGGCTCAGGACCTCGACGGCTTTCGGTTCATACCCACGGACGCTGGCCAGGGAAATAACGCCCCTGACGCATCTGGCGCCGTCGTCGAGAATGATCGGAAAACTGATCAGGTCCTTAGGCGGCAGGGAGCCCGCAAAAGTTCTGAAGTGAAAAACCGAATCGCCGGGAATGTCCCGCAGGTGGACCATTTTCCGGGTGGTCAGCACCCTTCCGATTTCTCCTTCCAATGCGGAGGCATCAAACGGCTTTAATCGATCCCGGTCGACGCCGATAGAGGCGAGGGGCTCAAAGACGTCTTGCTCGGGATTGTGCCGAAAATATGCCCCCATCTGGGAGTCAGTCGCTTCCATCAGCGTGTTCAGGATATCTTTTCTGAATGCGGGAAGGTCGTTGGCGCTCAACAGGGTTTTCGAAATATGGTCGTTGATATTCCGCAGTTCCATCTGCGAGGATATGGATTCCGCCATCTGGTTGAACGCATCCGCAAGCGTCCCGAATTCATTGGCCGGTGCGTTGCGGCCGCGAACGCTGAAATCACCCTCCCGGAACCGCCTCGCCAGGTCCGTCAGCTCCCTCAGGGGCCTGCTGATCCAGGCATAAAAAAAATATCCAATGGTTGCCGTCATCAAAATGATGGCCGCCACGGAAAACACCATCTTGGCAAGCATTGTCCGGTGATATGTCGATGCCGTGTGATAGTAGTGATCCGCGTATTCGCGGGAGGTATCATCCACTCTCTGGAGCAGGCCCATCACCTCCCGCAAATGAAGGGTGTCCGGTCCGAACTCCGTGTGGATATTCAAGGCCCGGGCCGTATCGATATCCCCGGCCCGGAACAGTCGGAGAACTTCTTCGCGGTTCACCCGACATTCCTCCACGGCTTGAAACAAGATTTCGACATCCGATCGATCACCGGAGTACCGGTCGAACAGGATATCAAACTGCGCCCTGGCATTGGCCTCGCGGGCGATGATCAGCAAAAGAATGCGCTCCATATTTCGTGGGGTGTCGGGCGCGAACAATTCCTCCATGGCCCAATGGATGGTCAGGACGTCGGATTTCAGCTCCCCGATGGCCCTGCGGACTTCCAGGGGATTCTCGTAAAGCACGTTGGTTTGTTGCCAAAGCTGATCCGTCTGGAACCAGGCCAGAGCCGCAAGCATGGCGACCAGCAGCAGGATCGCGCCCATGCCGAGCTTGATTTGCGTCCCGATGCGCATGTCTTTGAGCTTCATATCCGCCTGTTTGCTCCTATCGTCGTAAATGCATAGTAAGGCTAAGCATTGCAAGAAGGCCCCATTGCATCTGGATTCCCACCTGCGCGGGAATGACTTGAAAGGGCACGTTCTCTCAAGCTTCTCATGCTTGGCGATATTTTATGACCAACGCTCTATCGCCTACCATAAATCGGGCTGAACGCGAACATCCGTTGGAAACGATACCGAAAATTCTCCGGCAAGGACTCCGCCATGCCCAACACGAGAAATCCGTTGGGATTGAGTGCGTGATAAAGTCGCTCAAATATCTTGGCCTGGTAATGCAGGTTGAAATAGATCAGCACGTTGCGGCACAGCACCAGGTCGAAATCGCCGAATACGCTTTCTGGGGGAACGCCATGCGCCCTGTCCAGCAAGTCGTAATGCGAGAACGTGACCATCTCCCGGATCTCCGGGTCCAGGGCGAACAATTCGCCGTGCCGTGAAAAATACTTGGTCAACAGCCTGAATTTCACGTTCTTCAGGCTTTCCGACGTATAATGAGCCTTGCCCGCCGCGCCCAAGGCCTTGGAGTCCATGTCCGTGGCGAAAAAATGCACATGCTCGGGCCAACCTTCCTTATTGCGCAACTCCTGGACCAGAATGGCCATGGAATACGGTTCCTCGCCCCGGGCGCAGCCGGCGGACCAAATGCGCAGCGAGGTCTCGTTTCGGTGCATCTTCTTCCTGGCAAGGGCCGGCAGAATTTGATCCGCGATCAGTTCGAAGGTCAAGGAATCCCGGAAAAACCGGCTGACATTGATGGTGATCGCATCCAGGAGATTGTCGACCTCACCTGGGTTGTTCAGCAAAAAGGTGCAATACCCCGTAACGTCCTCGCAACCCGCGACGCGCAGACGCTGCTTGACGCGGCGTTCCAGCATGGCCGGATGGTAGCCGGAGAAATCGATCCCGCGGTGCTCCAGAAGATGCCCGAGGATCTGTTCGAGTGATGAATCAATGCCTTGTAATATGCGATCTATCCTGCCTTTGTGTCGGATGTCACGTGAAAGGTGATGCGGGAAATTTTCGAGGAAACCGGCCTAGGGAGTCAAGCAAAACAGGTTGAACAGTTTGATGAAAAAGTGATGAGATCTTGGAATATTATCCTGGCAATTACCGTAGGGGCAGGCCTTGCGCCTGCCCTGATTTGACGCAATAAACTGGAAAGCCTGTATATTGCTGCTGTCCCGCATTGCCGCGACCATCTAGGGTGGCCGCAAGGGCCGCCCCTACGGAGGGTCAAACTCGACACGGAAATATCCGCCACACTGTCCAGGTTCATTTTGCTCGCTTCCCACCAACGTTAGGCAAGACAACAATAAACGTCGACCCCACTCCGGGCTGGCTTTCCACCTCGATCCGCCCCCCGTGCTTTTCCGCGAACTCCTTGCACAGAATCAGGCCCAGCCCTGTGCTCCGCTCCCCTCTGGTTCCGGCCCGGGTCGTTTTCTGATCAATGGCGAAAATTTTCACCGCCATTTCCCGGTCCATGCCGATCCCGTCGTCCTGGACGCGAATCTGAACGGAATTCTCGTCCTGTATTGCCGAAACGGTCACGTTCCCGCCGGGATTGGTGAACTTGATCGCATTGACAATCAGGTTGCGCAGGATGGTGTTCAGCATGTGCCGGTCCGCATGGACGCGGAGTCCGGGTTCGACCACGCCATGCAGGGCGATATCCTTTTGATCCGCGGCAGGGCGGGCCAGCTCGATGTTCGTGGAGACCATGTCCTCCAGGTCCTGGGGGCCGGGTTCGAATGTGCTCACCCCGCGCTGCATGGTGGCCCACTCCAGGAGGTTTTCCAGCAGCGAGAACAGGTCTTCCGCGGACTGCTTCAACCTGGGGGCGAGTTCCCGCAACTGCTCCCGTGAGAATGCCTGTACGTTTTCGGAGAACAGGCGAACGAACCCCAGCAGTCCGGTCATGGGCGAACGCAGATCATGGGCGATGATGGAGAAAAACATGTCCTTTTCAGCCAGGGCCTGGCGCAGGGCCTCGCTGGTGCGCCGGAGTTCCTCTTCGGCGGCCTTGCGCTTGGAGATATCCGCGAACATGCCGAACGAACCGACGACCCCGCCCTCCGAATCCAACAGAGGCGTACCGGAAACAAGCGTCCAGAGCGTCGATCCATCCTTGCGCAGAAATTTCCGTTCGTAACTTTCCGACGTCCCGGCGGCGCGTCTTTTCATCCGCGCCTCCTGGTCCGCGATGTCTTCGGCAAACATAAACACATCCCTGGGGTTGCCCAACACCTCATCCTGAGTGCAGCCCAGCATATCAGTCATGCGCTGGTTGACGAACGTGGTCTTGAAGTCTCCGTCCAACACCCAGATGCCTTCCTTGGCGGTATCCACAATGCGTCGATATCGATCTTCGCTCTCCTTCAGTTTGGCGGTCACTCGCCGACGATACGCGATCCACGCCAGAAGAACCAAAACCAGAGCAACCAGCAACGCGATGACCAGGAAGCCTATCCAAAACCAG
>SKYX01000097.1 GCA_007127655.1 Desulfonatronum sp. | reverse complement strand
TTCTGGTGCCGAAGGGGGGACTCGAACCCCCACGAGGTTTCCCTCACCACCCCCTCAAGATGGCGTGTCTACCAGTTCCACCACTTCGGCGTTATATTTGCTTGAAATTACTGCGTTTCGGTCCGTGATTGCGGAGTTGCGTTGGGAGATTCCGCGGGGATCGAAATTTGTTCCTCAATGCTGCCCGGAACGGAGGGAGCTTGCTGCAAATCAGCCGGGAAGTCAAGGATCACGGACTCTTCGGCGATGCGCTGGCCGCTCATATAGGTAAAGCTCAGGGAGGTGATGATGAAAATGCTGGCCACGCTGATGGTCAGCTTCTTGAGCAGCCCACCGGCACCGCTACTACCGAAGACGGAACTGCTTCCTCCGCCGAAGATGACGCCCATGCCTTCCTTGCCGGATTGCAGCAATATGAGAATGACGAGGGAGATACAGGCCAAGACGTGAATGGTGATGATCAGTGTGCTCAAAACGATACTCCTTACGATATTTCAGGCAGCCGCGGCAATGGCCGTGAAGCTGTCGACCTGCAAACTTGCGCCTCCTACCAGTACGCCGTTCACATTGTCAAGGCTGAGAATCGTTCCGGCGTTGTCCGGCTTGGCGCTGCCGCCGTAGAGAATGCGAATTTCGCCGCCACAGCGAGGGAAAAACTCCTCCAGGGTTTTGCGGACAAGGTCGTGGGCCGCGAGGATGTCCTCGGCCTGGGCCACCTTGCCCGTGCCGATGGCCCAGACCGGCTCGTAGGCGATGGTCAACCGGTCCGGAGTCACGCCGTCCTTGTCCACATCGGCCAATCCCAGCCGCAGTTGCCCCTTGAGCACGTTTTCCACGCTGCCGTGGGTGCGTTGGTCCAGGGTTTCGCCGATACACAGAATTATGTGCAGCCCGGCCTGCAGGCCGAAGGCGGTCTTTTGGGCGATGAACCGGTCGGATTCCTTGAGCACGTGGCGTCTTTCGGAGTGGCCGACCAGAGCATGGGTGCATCCAGCATCCGCGAGCATGAAGGGGGCGACTTCTCCGGTAAAAGCACCTTCAGTGGACGGATAAAAATTCTGCCCGCCAAGGAACAGTCGTTCTTGCCCGCGGATGGTTTCGGCCACGGCCTTGAGCGCGGTGAAGGGCGGTAGCAGCAGGACTTCTCGGTTTTCGGGCAAGGCGTCCCGGAAGCCGGCGGCCAAGCCGGCGGCCAGCTCCACGGCCTGGGCTTCAGTTTTGTACATTTTCCAGTTTCCGGCAATTAACATTTTGGGGGTCGTGCTCATGCGGCGCACTCCTTGAGGGCTTTGAAGGCCGGGAGATCCTTGCCTTCCATGAATTCCAGAAAAGCTCCGCCCCCGGTGGAGATGAAGCTGACCTTGTCCGCCATGCCCGAGGCGTGGAGCATGGCGTCCGTGTCGCCGCCGCCGACGATGCTTACCGAGGACTCGGCCACGGCCGTTGCCATGTGCATGGAGCCGGAAGCAAAGGCTGGGTTCTCGAACGCACCCATGGGACCGTTCCAAACCACGGTTCCGGCCCCGGATAGAACTTCCGCGAACAGCGCTTGAGTCGCAGGGCCGATATCCAGGACCATTTTATCCGCAGGAATGTTCTGGTACGGGCAAACCCCGTCGGCCTTTTCGGACTTGAGACCGTCGGCGTAGACAAAGTCCACGGGAAGGTAGAGCGCTGTTCCACGCTCTTGGGCTTTGGTCAGGACGGCCCGGGCCGTGTCCAGAAGATCGTCCTCCACCAGGGAAGAGCCCACGCTGAACCCTTGAGCCTTGATAAAGGTGTTGGCCATGGCCCCGCCAATGATCATTCGATCCACCTTATCCAACAGGTTGTTCAACAGCTCCAGTTTGCCGGAGACCTTGGCCCCTCCGGACACCGCCACGAAAGGGCGCTTGGGATCGGCCAGGGCCTGGCCCAGGTACTCCCATTCCTTTTGCATCAACAATCCCGCGCAGCAGACCGGAATCAGTTTGGTCACGCCGACGTTGGAAGCGTGGGCCCGGTGGGCCGTGCCAAAGGCGTCGCTGACGAAAACGTCCCCCAGCTTGGCCAGTTGGGCGCTGAAATCCGGATCGTTCTTGGTTTCCCCGGCATGAAAGCGCAGATTTTCCAACAACAGGACCTGACCCGGCTCAAGGGCCTTGGTCATGGCCTCCACCTCGGGGCCGACGCAGTCCGAGGCCATGGCCACGTCCATTCCCAGCAATTCTGAAAGGCGCTGGGCAATGGGCCGCAGACTCAGTTCCGGTACGACCTGACCCTTGGGACGCCCCATGTGGGAGCAGAGCACCAGCGAAGCTCCGCGTTCCAGGGCCAGCTTCAGGGTCGGCAGGCTGGCCCGGATGCGGGTGTCCTCCTTGATGGTGCCTTGGTCCATGGGCACGTTGTAGTCCACGCGGACCAACAGGCGTTTATTTCGAACATCCACGTCCTTTAAATACGTAATACTCATGGTTCTCCTCCTGGCTGGAGTGCTACAGGGCGGTTGTCATCTAACATTGGCGGAATATTTCTTTTGGGCCACGAATTGGCGCGAGGCATCGCGGATCGCACTGCATCAAAATGGCGTCTCTCGCTCCGTCCGGGTGCTGGTAGTAATTCCGGCGGCGTCCGATGCGTGTAAAACCGAGGGCCGTGTAAAGGTGTACGGCGGCAAGGTTGGTTTCGTCCACCTCCAGGTGGCAGGCATCGATTCTCAGGGCTGCACCGTCTTCCAGGGCCGCGGCCACCAGCGCCCGTCCCAGGCCGCATCCCCGGAAGTCCTGGCGAACGGCCATATTTAAAATTTCCATCTCCGGGGGGAAAATTTGGCAGCTGATATAGCCGATCAATACGACCTCAAGACGAATTCCATGCACACGGCACGTGCCCTGGGCATGCCCTCTTTGGAATTGCCCCAGGGACCACGGCGCGGGGAAATGCTCGGCTTCCAACGCCGCGGCATCCGGCAGATCGTCGCGGGAGAGCAGAAAGACACGGGACACGGCGGTCGGTTCATCCTTGGTAGGCGGGGATCAGCCGTCGGTCCGGCCCAGGGCCTCGACCATCCCCGCATGGACCTTGGTATTGCTGGCCAGGATGGATGGGACGTGCAGGTCGAACGCTGAACCGTCCATCCGGGTGACCAGTCCTCCGGCCTCGCGAACCAGCAGCCATCCCGCGGCCATGTCCCACGGTTTGAGATTGATCTCATAGAACGCGTCGAAACGGCCGCACGCGACATAGGCCAGGTCGCTGGCCGCGGAGCCGGGCCGCCGGATCCCCTGCGTCAGGCTGAGCATGGTTTCCATCCATCCCAGAATCGGCGGCAATTGCTCCCGGACGGAGTAGGGGAAGCCCGTAGCCACGAGCGAGTTTTCCAGGTCCGGGACGCTGGAGACCTGGACCGGAACGCCGTTGAGGTGGGTGCCTTGTCCCTTGGCGGCGTGGAAGAGTTCGTGGAACACTGGTAAGTGGACCAAGCCGAGCTGGACGTCGCCCTCGTCCCACAGCGCCACGGAGATGGCCACGAAGGGAAACCCGTGGGCGAAATTGGTGGTGCCGTCCAGGGGATCGATGATCCAGGTGGGACCGTTCAGTCTTTTACCCAGGTCCGCTGCGGAGGCCGACTCCTCGGCCAGAAAATCGGCCTCAGGGAGCAGGGCGCCCAGACGCTCCTTGAGCAGTTTTTCCAGGGCCAGATCCGCGGTGGTGACCAGATCAATCCGCCCTTTGTGGCGGATTTCCCTCGGAGCGTGCCAGTACCGCATCAGCAGGTCTCCGGCTTCGCGGACAATGTCGATGGTTTTTGGAAGAAGGGAGGCGTGGTCGGTCATCCGGGGAACATATGCGCAAACAGTGCGGATGCCAAGACGTAGAATTCAGCGCGATCTTTCAGCAGCGACCAACCATTAACGGGTCATGCGCCCGAACTTTGCTTTTACCACGGACAAGCCGGATAGGCCTCCCAGCTGTTGTTCCACTGGCCGACGTTCATGGCCAGGTCGCAGGCCAGGATGGTCATGATGGAGGAAACCGGCTCTTCCGGGAGGCGGCGGGTGTGGTGGGCGATGATGTAGTCCCGGCGGGGTTGGGGTTCCATATGGCCGGCATGTTCCATGATCCAGATCCGCTGGCCGCCTTCCACCTCGTAGATTTCCAGGCGCAGGCTGATGCTGGTCGTTCCTCGTGAGCCGCCGCTGAGAAAGTAGGGGATTTCTCCGCGAACGATCAGGTCCACGTCCAGGGCCCTGGCCCTGGCCAGCGCTCTGGTCAACCCCGGCCACGTCGTGTTCTCCTCAAAGACAAAGGAAGGAAAGACCGCGGCCTGGCTCCAGGTTTGCCAGAAAATTCGGCCCAGTGCCCGACCAAGAACGATGGGGCTGTCCGTGGGCTGGGTGACCTGCATGGGGTAGAAAATGGCGGATATCGGGGCGGCCGGGGTATTCTTGGGATAAATCGAGATGATGGGTGGCCCGCGAAAAATTGGGGCGTCAGTAGTCACTTCCTGGGGACCGATGCGGGGTTCCCAGTAGTTTCCGATTACTCCGACATATTCCCCTGTTTGCCGGACCATGTCGCATCCGGTGAGCATTGAAAAGCCCAAGGCCAATAGCAGTATCCAAAAGCCGAGTCCGTTTCGTTTGCGCATGGTCGTGGCTTCTCCTTGGAAAAATCGGCTATTGAGGCAAGGAAGAGGCCGTGGGAGCCTCCTTGACGGCTTCGAGCAAGTGTTCGCGAGATTCAATCAGATTCTCCCGTAACTGGAGCCGTTTTTCAGGAGTGACAAGCCGAAAGTTCGGGCGCTCGATGATTTCCTCGAGCATTTGCATTTCCCGTTCCACTTTCATCAGGCGGGTCCGAAGCTGCGGCTCATTGACGCAAAAGCGATTCACCGCCGAGGCCAAGGCCCGGACTTCACGTGAAAGGTCCAGTAATGCCTCCGGTTTGGTTTGCTTGAAAATTTCCTGGGAATCCCGGTAATTTGACCAAATATGTTTCAGCCAAGAGAGCATGTCGACAAATTCTCCGTTGTCTCGGTTGCGGCGTTGGTCAGAAAACCGGCGCCCCACTGCGTTGGGCCATGCTCATGACGATGGCCAGCAGAAGAATGAACGGAATTAAGGGGAGCAACATGGCCAAAATGACCTTGGCCGTTGTGGTCCGATGGATGTATTTGTAGCCCAAAAAGGTGACGACAAGGGACCAGATCGCTCCCACCAAGGGGCCGACGAACGGAATCAGCGTCAACACCATCGGAGCGCTGCCGTAGGTCAGGGCGCGGAATGTCCCCTCGAACCCTCGC
>SKYX01000366.1 GCA_007127655.1 Desulfonatronum sp. | reverse complement strand
GTGTTTCCATGGAAGTCGAATTCAAGCGCAAGGATGGGACAAACTTCCAGACCATCATCAACGCCTCCCTGGAAAAAGATGTTCGGGGCAATCCGGCATTCATCGATGGGACCATCAAGGATATCAGCGTACGGAAGCGGGCCGAAGCCTCGCTGAGGGCTTCCGAAGAAAAGTTTTCCAGACTCTTCCAGCTTTCGCCGGACGCTATTGTCGTGGTCCATCTGACCACGGAACGAATCCACGATGCCAACGAGGCTTTTTTTCGGTTGTGCGGCTATGGTCGGGACGAGTGTCTGGGCCGAACGACCAGTGAGTTGGAATTGTATCCGGTCCCTGGAGATCGGGAGGTCATTTTTCAGCGGCTGCGAGCCGATGAGCCGGTTAAAAATTTGGAAATCAAGGTCCGCCACAAGAACGGGGAGATCTTCCATTGCTCCATGGCATCCCTGGTGCTGTTCATCGATGGTGAGCAGCACATCCTGACCGTGATTCGCGACATCACCGAAACCAAGAAGATGCAGGAGGTAATGGTCCAGTCCGAAAAAATGGTCTCCGTGGGGGGCATAGCGGCGGGAATCGCCCATGAGATCAACAACCCTCTGGGCATCATCCTTCAGGCGGTCCAGAACCTGGCGACGCGGACCCGGACGGACTTTCCGAAGAACATGGAGGTCGCCGAGGGCGTGGGGCTGGATCTGGGCCTGATGGCGGCGTACATGCAGCGGCGCAAGCTGGACGTGTTCATTGACGACATCCAGTCAGCAACCTTGCGGGCCGCGGCCATCATCCGGCACATGCTGGACTTTACCCGCAGGAGTGAATCTCATCGTGACCTCTGCGACCCGGCGGATATTGTGCAAAAGGCCCTGACCCTGGCCCAAAGCGATTACAACCTCAAGAAGAGGTCCGACTTCAAGAGAATCCAGGTCAATCAGGACATCGGCACCGACCTTCCACCGATCTCCTGCGCCTCCACCGAGATCGAGCAAGTGGTCTTGAATCTGCTGCGCAACGCGGCCCAGGCCATGGCAGAGTCCGCGCCCCCGGTGGAAACCCCGCACATCGACATCCGGATAGCCGCGATTCACGACGGCGTCCGCCTGGAGGTGTCGGACAACGGACCCGGCATCCCACCGGAAATCCAGGCCCGGATCTTCGAACCCTTCTTCACCACCAAGCCGCCCGGACAAGGCACGGGCCTGGGGCTGTCCGTTTCCTATTTCATCGTTACCAATGGCCATAATGGCCGAATGTGGGTTGAATCCAGTCCCGGCGAGGGGGCGCGGTTTATTGTTGAATTGCCCTCAACTCCAGCTGATGAGACGAGGCCATGAGTCGGCTGCTTCTCAGGACACCGATCGTTCCCACGCTGGAGCGTGGGAACGATCGATAACCTGGATAATCCTGTTTGCCCTGGAAGGATAAATACTATGTCCATATTGATCATTGACGACGAAGATGGGTTGCGGCGGGCTTTGTGCGCGATTCTGGAGGACCTGGATTTTGATGTTCTGGATGCGGAGAACGGCTTGCGCGGGTTGGAGTTGCTGCGTGAGCATCTGGACCAGGTCGAGGCGGTGATCGTGGATCTGAACATGCCGATCATGGACGGGTACGCATTTATTCAGCATGCCGTGCAGGAGGCTCCGGAAACCCCGATCGTGGTGCTTTCCGGGGTTGGCGTTGTGGGTGACGCCCTGCGGGCCATGCGCCTCGGGGCCTGGGATTTCATCACCAAGCCGATGCATACCATAGGCATCCTGGAATACACGCTGCGCAAGGTTCTGGACCGGGCAAGGCTGATCAGGGAGAACCGGGCCTACAAGGAAAACCTGGAAAGTCTCGTCCGGGAGCGCACGGCTGAACTGGAGACAACCCGTCGGCAGGTCATGCAGCGGTTGAGCCGGGCCGCGGAGTTCAAGGACAACCAGACCGGCAACCATGTCGTCCGGGTTGGCGAAATCTGCGCCCTGCTGGCCCGGGCCATGGGACTGCCCGAGGCGGAGTGCGAGCTGTTACGGGAGTGCGCCCCTTTGCACGATGTGGGCAAGATTGGAATCCCTGATGAGATTCTGCTCAAACCCGGCAAGCTGGATGAGGCTGAATGGAGGGTCATGCAGCTCCATTGTCTGTACGGCTGTGAGATACTCGGTCCGTTGACCAGCAACGAAGAGGCCTTGCGAAGCTGTTCGGACTCGAAAGCGATCCCATCCGGAGACAACGAACTGCTGGGAATGGCGCGAATCCTGGCCATGTTTCACCATGAACGCTGGGACGGGAAGGGGTATCCCTTCGGCCTCAAGGGCGAGGCGATTCCGCTTGTTGCCCGCATCGTCTCCGTGGTGGACGTTTTCGACGCTTTGGCCAGTGAACGTCCGTACAAGGCAGCACTCCCGGAAGAGCATTGCCTGGAGATCATCCGCCAAGGGGCTGGGACGCAATTTGATCCCAAGGTGGTGGAGGCTTTTTTCCTCGTTCTGGACGACATCCGGGCTGTTCAATCCACGTGGGGGGACTGACGGATGTCGAAGAGCCTGCTTTTTGAGTACAGCGCTTTGAACGGATTCCCTTCGCGGGTAGGACTGATTGGGAGGCGGCATGGAAAAACACGTCATTCCCGCGAAGGCGGGAATCCAGCCTCGGTATGAGGCTCTACCCAGGATGAGCTGAGTAGTTACAAAAAATCAGCCTAGAAGTATCAAGGCCCAGACCACCGGGACGAGAAGCAGGGAGAGCAGGACGGCCGCCGAGCCGATATCCTTGGCCCTGCCGGACAACTCGTTGTGCTCCAATCCAATCCGGTCCACCACGGCCTCCACCGCGGAATTCAGCAGCTCGGTGATCAGGACCAGAACCACGCTGCCCACCAGCAGGACCTGCTCCACACCCCCTTCCCCCAGCCACAACGCGGCAGGGATCAGCACGAGGGCGGCCAGTACTTCCAGCCGAAAGGCCTCTTCGTTGCGCCACGCGCTTCGTAGTCCCTGAACAGAACAGACAAAAGCCTGGATCAGTCTGGAGATGCCGCGGAGTCCACTTTTGCCCATACTCAAACTTCCTTGATTGTGTTTTCGCGGAGCGCAGCGGTGCTTGGTGCACCAAGTTCGTGCGGTCCTGTTGTCTCATGCCTGATCACTGTGGCCTCCAAATCAAAGGCCGCGGTCATCAATGCGCGGGTGTACGGGTGCGTGGGCCGGGAGACGACGTCCTGGGCCGGGCCCTGTTCGACCACATGCCCATGGTGCATGACCAGGATGTCGTGACTCATGGCCCGGACCACCCGCAGATCGTGGCTGATGAACAGGTAGGCTGTGCCGTGTTCGTGTTGCAAGGTGCGCAGAAGGTCCACGACCTGGGCCTGGACGGACATGTCCAGGGCCGAGGTCGGTTCGTCCAGAACCAGTACGTTCGGCTTGAGGATCATGGCCCGGGCAATGGCGATGCGCTGGCGTTGCCCCCCGGAGAATTCGTGGGGGTAGCGGTGGCGGCTGTCCGGGTCCAGGCCGACTTCCTCCAGAGCCGCGGCGATCAAGGCGTCCCGGTCCCGGCCGGCATGGCCCAGACGGTGGACGGCCAACCCCTCGCCGATGATCTGGGCGATGGACATCCGCGGATTGAGGCTGCCGAAGGGATCCTGGAAAACAATCTGCATGTTCCGCCTGAGTGGACGCAGGGCGCGGGGGGGCAACTGGTGGATCTCCCGGCCCTGGAAGACGATCCGGCCCGTGGAGGCGGTCAGGCGCAGCAGGGCCAGGCCCAGGGTGGTCTTGCCCGAGCCGGATTCCCCGACCACACCCAGGGTCCGCCCGGGATGCAGCCGCACGTCCACGCCGTTGACGGCCTTGACGTGCCCCTTGGTGCGCTTGAGCAGTCCTTTCTTGATCGGAAACCAGACATTGACCTCCTGTCCGGCGAGCACCGGCTCCGTGGAAGCGGGTTGGGCCACCGGGCCGTCCCGGGGCTCGGCCTCCAGGAGCCGTTGGGTGTAGGGATGCTCCGGCGCGCTGAAGACCCGCTCCACGGTGCCGGACTCAACGATCCGGCCCTCGCGCATCACACAGACGTCGTCGGCATTTTTGCGTACGATGTTCAGATCGTGGGTGATCAGGAGCATGGCCATGCCTAAGCGGCGGCGCAAATCCTTGAGCAGGGCCAGCACCTGGGCTTGGATGGTCACGTCCAGGGCCGTGGTCGGCTCGTCGGCGATGAGCAGGTCCGGGTTGTTGGCCAGGGCCATGGCGATCATCACCCGTTGACACTGTCCCCCGGAAAGTTGATGCGGCCAGGAGGACAGCTTTTGGCCTGGGTTGTCCAGTCCCACCAGTTCCAGAAGTTCCACGGCCCGCGCCTTGGCTTGGTCCGGAGCAAGTTTCTGGTGCAGGCTCAGGGTTTCCACGATCTGCTTTTCCACCGTGTGCAGGGGGTTGAGCGAGCTGTGCGGCTCCTGAAAAATCATTCCGATCCGCCCCCCGCGCACCCCGCGCAGCACCGCTTCCGAAGCCCCCAGCAACTCCTGGCCGTCCAGCAGAATTGACCCGTCGGGGTGAAAGGCCTGGGGATAGGGCAAGAGCTGGACCAGGGACAGGGCCGTAACCGACTTCCCGGAACCGGATTCGCCCACCAGAGCCATGGTTCGCCCTTTGTGCAGCGTGAACCCGACGCCTTGCACGGCGGGAATGATGGTTCCGGAGCCGTGAAAGGAGACGGACAGGTCGCTGACGTGGAGTAAGGGGGGAGTGAGCATGGCGTGTTAGAAGATCAGAGATCAGAGGTCAGAGGTCAGATGTCAGATGTCAGAAGTTGGGAGCAAGGCGGTGTCGGGGCGGACCTGCGTGTCGGTCCGGGACAAACCGGATACGGGTTGCCCGCCTTCACGGGCATGACTGGTTCGGAGACGGCATGACAAAACAAGTCGTTCCCGCGAAGGCGGGCATCCAGCCTCGGAATAAGGCTCAGCCAAGGATAATCAAAATCCATAAACATGTGGACCTTTGGTCAGTATTTTAAACGGTCTTCTTCCTCGGATCAAAAGCGTCCCGGGCTGCTTCGCCGATGAAGATCAGCAGGCTGAGCATGATGGCCAGGACCAGGAAGGCGGTGATGCCCAGCCAGGGGGCCTGGAGGTTGGCCTTGCCCTGGGCCAGCAGTTCGCCAAGGGATGGCGAACCCGGCGGCAGGCCAAAGCCGAGGAAGTCCAGGGACGTCAGGGTGGTGATGGAGCCGTTGAGGATGAAGGGCAGGAAGGTCAGGGTGGCCACCATGGCGTTGGGCAGGATGTGCCGGAACATGATG
>SKYX01000105.1 GCA_007127655.1 Desulfonatronum sp. | reverse complement strand
GCCTGGGGCAACTGGCCGAGCAGAGCGACGACATGGAGGCCGCGCGGGATTGTTACGCCCGGGCCCGCTCGCTCCCGGGCGGCGAAGGGCTGACCCACCGTCACCTGGCTCGGCTGGAATTGCGGGAAGGCAATCTCGAACAGGCCCGAGAGCACCTGCATCAAGCCCTGGTACATAACCCCAAGGACGCCCTGGCCATGCATCTGCTGGCCAAGATGTATCTCGAACAGGGCGAGGACGCGGAAATCGCCGAAACCCTGGCCAGGCAAAGCGTGGCCCTGTTTCCGGAACAGGGCGCGTACTGGGACGTGCTGGCCAAGGCCCTGGAAAGCCAGGGGCGCCATGAAGAGGCCGCCTTGGCCCGGGAGCGGTTAGGGAGGTGACTGATCTTTATTTACCGTTTTTGCGCCGCCCGCGCTTTATGCTCCGCGAGAGTGGGCAGGAGGCATGTCAAAATGGTGGGACAGGCATCTTGCCTGTCCGTGCAGGCAGGATGCCTGCACCACCCAATTCACAAACGGTACTTCAGTAACAGCCATATCCCTTACCGACCGCTTCGGTTTTTCATATAGCTTTTGATGCTTCCGTATGTCTCGATGAGATCCCAGACCGTTTTCATCAGGGCATTCAAGGCCTCAACCCGATCGCCGATATCGCCCGGATACTCATGAGCGAGGTCGTTGCGCAACTCTCTCCAGGCGATCCATTCCGCGCGGGAGGGAATCAGCTCCAGACGCTCCAAGCGATTCAAGATATCGATGAACGGTTTCGTCTCAACCTGCTCGCCAAGAAGCGTCAACGTCAGGGGAAACAACTTCTGGCCAACGACATCCTGGAGCTTGGTATACCGATACACGAGCTGGTCGAGATAGGTAATGTCGTCCGCGCTCAGAGCATCATAGCCGGACAGGCTCAAGGGGAAAAAAGGTTGAACATGGGTGTAGGCGTGCCGGATGCGCTCAATATGCAGATCGCACTCCGCAACAACGGTACGCCAGCGTTCCAGATGCGGTCCCTTCACAGCTCAACCCCCGTGGCCAGGGCCTGTTGCACAATGCCGCGGGCGTCCGTGGGGTCGGCCAGAACGACATCGATTTTTTGGTCGCCGATGGCCTGTTTCAGGGCCGCGCGAAACTCAAGCTTCCTTTTGTATTGATCCGCCACCGGTTCATTGAGCTGAATCAGCAGATCGATATCGCCGCCGCGCTTGCCGTCATCAACTCGTGAACCGAACAGGATGACACTGCTTGTGGTTCCGAAGAGCCGTTTGGCCAATGTGGTGATGGTGCTTCGTTCATGCAATGAAAGGCGCATGGTGTCAGTGGGTTGAATCTTTTATATCCAAACAGGAGAACCGGTCTTCATACAGTACGTTTTCCGGGATGGTTTTCAGCAATCCCGAAGGGATTATATCGTATAGCCGGTGGTTTTAACCACCGGCAAGAATGATTTACGGAGCAAATCCTGAAGGGACGACGTTAACTGTTGAAACTAAAAAGAATGTCGTCCCTTCAGGACTTATTATCGTTTTTGTATTGCATTCCGGTGGTTAAAACCACCGGCTATACAACGCCTCCCTTTCAGGGAGATGGAGCAAGCAACCAACACGTCTTTCATTTACGCCGATCGAAAATTACCTCACCGCGGAAGCTGTTTCCCGTCCGATCCAGTCGAGAAAAGGCTGGTGGCCGTCGGTAATGGGCCAGGAGACGATGCAGGGGCAGTCGTAGGAGTGGACGTCTTTGACCCGTTCGGTCAGGGCGGGCAGCAGTTCAGCCCTGGTCTTGGCCAGGATCACCACTTCGCCGCTCTCCTCCACCTTTCCTTTCCACCAATAAAGGGATTGCATGTGATCCAATATGTTCACACAGGCCGCCAGGCGGTTGGAAATCAGCTCGCGGGCGATGGTTTTGGCTTGGTCCATGGACTCCGCGGTCATGTAGACCATGATCGGCTGCATGGTCGCCTCCTTTACATACCGGCCAAATGGTCCAGTACGGCGTTGCGCTCGGCGTCGCTGAGCAGGTCGGTTCGCTTGCCCTCCATCCGCTCCACGGTCCGTTCCCACCAAGCCCGGTCCTGTCCGGCGCGGCGATCCACGCGCATCAGGTCATGGCATTGCGTACAACGCTCCTTGACCAGGGCCGCGCCGTCCAGCGTCTCACCCAAAGCTTCACTTGGTGTTTTGGGGGACAGGGCAGTCACTGCGGCGATCAATACAAAGCCTGCCATGGACAATCCGAAAGTCGCTCTGAGTCCGTTCATTTGGTTTCTCCTTAGCATTGCGAATCGACGTATTGGAAAACGGCGCACAATTTCACCTGTCAAGATCGTCATGCACAGTCGCATCTGAATCGAGAATTCGAGAACTGAAAATCAGGCTATGAGCTTTCGAAAGAGAAAGCAACGTGGACCCAAAAAGGCCGAGGAATGCCGTCTCAACGACGGAATGCCCGTGAAGAAAAGGAGTGGTTTCCCACACGGGGAGAATGAGGTTGATAACTTCGAATATGAAGATGCCGCCCGTAGGGGCACGGCGCGCCGTGCCCCTACGGAGCCCCTACGGAGCATCGTTCAGATTGGAATAGATCAGTGACAAGACGTCCTTGAACTCTCCGATTTGCTTCTCGCTCAGGCCGAGATAGGCACGTTCGGCCAGGTTCCCGGCGACGCCCAAAATCCCCTCGCGCAGGGCCCGGCCTTCGGCGGTCAAGAATATCCGGCTGCATCGGCGATCGTGCTCGTCACGCTGGCGCACCACCAACTGACGTCGTTCCAGACCGTCGAGGATACGGGTCATGTTGGTCATGTCCTTGAAGGTGGTCGAGGCCAGTTCGCGCTGCACTCCGCCCTCGTGGCTCCAAAGCCGCCACAGGACCACGCACTGCTCCGGAGTTACGGAATAGCCTTGCTCCTCCAGAAGACGGTGAAACTCCTTCTTAATACGCAGCGCCGTCCTATTGACCAAAAATCCCGGAGAATCCTCCAAGTCCATTTGCAACATCTTCTCCATCCATGCAATCATTTAGTTGTCACTCCAATTATTGGTTGACTTTTTTTAGACCCGACAACATAGGCAGGCCTGTTGATGTAGAGGCCGGGATCACCACGTTCCGAAAGCTGACTCAATGAACGCGGATTCGCCCCGCTTCGCCCCCACCCTCGCCGAACACCATTTCTCTCCCGCGGTGAAAAAAGTGCCCACGGCACGGGAGCACCGCTCGGCGACAAAACATTGGGCGCGACCGTGGCGATGATCCTTTTCCAGAATTGGCAACCGCAACAGGAGGACGTATGGCACGCACCGATGATTCGCAACGCTTCGACATCACTCGAAGCCGCGCCCGTGGAGGGTACGGGGGGCACTCCCTTGGGATATCCAAATTTTTAGCCCTCGGCCTTGTCCTGATTATGGGGCTGGTCGGCGTTGGTCCGGCCTACGGGGCGGGTTTCGCCCTGTACGAGTTCGGGGCCAGGGGGACGTCCATGGCCGGCACGATGCTCGGGCGGGCGGACGATCCTTCGGCCGTGGCCTACAATCCCGCGGGGATCACCCAGCTTGAGGGGACCCAGACCATGGTCGGCTTTTCCCTGGTGCTGCCCGAAGGAGATATTGAAACTCCCGGCAATACCACCAGCATCAAGAGCAATACCTGGATCCCGCCCCATGCCTACGTCACCCGCCAGATGAGCGACAGAATCTGGCTGGGCCTGGGCATCTACAACAGATTCGGCCTGGGAACCGAGTTCCCGGAAGGCTGGCCGGGTGAGTACAATAACCTTTTTACACGTGTCAAATCACTCTCCTTCAATCCGAATCTGGCCTATAAACTGACCGATTCCGTCTCCGTGGCCGTGGGCGCGGAGGTGATGTGGTTCGATTTTTACCAGAAGCGCATGGTCGGCCAAGCCCTGGGCGGCATGCGCGCCGAGCTTGAAGGGGACTCCTGGGGTGTCGGCGGGAACATTGCCCTGCACTACAAGCCCAACGACACGTGGGCTCTGGGCCTGACCTACAAAAGCCGGGTCAAGCAGACCATCAAGGGCGACGTCTCGTTCAAACGCAACCCCACGGCCATGGCCCTGGGCTACTTCAATAACACCTCCGCCGAGGGCGATCTCACCCTGCCCGACTCCTTCGGACTCGGCGTCATGTTTCGGCCTTTTGAAAAGCTGAGTCTGGAAGCCAACGCCATCTATACCCTCTGGAGCACCTACGACAAGCTGGAAATCACCTACGGCGACGCCCTGACCCCTGGCTCGCCCATGGGCGACAACAAGGTTGGCTCGACCCAGAAAAACTGGAACGACGTCTGGCGCTTTCAGGTCGGCGCTGAATATGACCTGACCGAGCTGATCAAACTGCGGCTCGGCTATGTCTACGATCAGATTCCGGACGACGACGAATACGCCGACTACATGACCCCGACCAACGACCGGAACATCATCACCACCGGCCTTGGCCTGGCCTGGGACAACCTCAGCCTGGACTTCTCCTATTCGTACCTCTGGTTCGGCGAACGCACCATCAAGGGCCGGCCAGCCGACGGCGTGCTGGACAGCACGTTCAAGGACGGGCGCACCCATCTGATCGGAACGAGCCTGAGCTACCGCTTCTAGTCTCGCCCACTTCACGGGCCCGGCGAACTCCACCGCGCCGGGCCCGATTCTTCCCCTTCCCTCGCGCAAAAAACCATTCGTTCCGGTCATTCTTGACCTTGACCGCGATCCCTGCAAAAGATGCCTTGTCGCGGCTTCACGGCGTTCCTCGAACCCAAACCGTGATCCGTTGTACCACCAAACCGTGAACCCTTGGGGATCCCCATGCCGAAAGTGCTTATCGCCGACGACTCCATGTTTCAACGCTTTGCTTTGGCCAAGGCTGTCAAGGGCCTCGGATACGAAGTTATCGAGGTCAAGAACGGCCAAGAATGTCTGGACGCCATGGCCGAACACGCTCCGGACGCGATCCTGCTGGATCTGAACATGCCCGTGCTCAACGGCTTCGAGGTTCTGGAAACATTATGGAACCAGGGAACCACCGTGCCCGTGGTAGTCATCTCCGCGGACATTCAGGAAAGCTCCAAGGAGCGCTGCCTGAGCCTGGGTGCCAGAGCTATCATGAGCAAGCCATTTTCAGACCAAAAACTCAAGGTCCTGCTTGCCGATTTAACCGGCGCCTCGCCGAGTTAGGGATCTGGCAAATGCTGATTTACCGTTTTTGCCCCACCTGGCTTTTTACTTTGCAAGACTGGGCAAGAGGCATATCTCAATGGTAGGACAGGCATCCTGCCTGTCCGTGCAGGCAAG